>JAVVFP010000648.1:0-1860 GCA_032250495.1 Bacteroidota bacterium
ATCCGTGTGACGTTCATGTCCCTCTGTGATCATCTCGGATCGCTGCACCAGGTCACCTGCCTGCTGCGCGCCTCCGGTTGAAGCACGCCGCGGCACACTGTTTATTGCCCATTACCGAAGCATCATGCTGTTGCTCGTCACCATTTCGATAGCGGTTTTCGTCCTCATGGAGTTCTGGGCCGCCTTTGTGCATCGCACAGTCTACCACGGGATGCTCTGGGACATTCATCGCAGCCATCACCGGGCGCGGCGCGCGGGCGTGTTCGAGCGCAACGACATTTTCGTCGTGATCCACGCGGCCGCGGCGATGAGCGTGCTCTTCGCGGGACTGCAATTCAATCTGCCCGTGCTGGTGGCGGTCGGAACGGGCATCTCGGTCTACGGGTTGCTCTACGCACTTCTTCATGATGGCTACATTCACGGACGGCTGCCCCTGGCATGGCTGGGACGCTGGCGGCTGATCCGCAAATTGCGCGACGATCATCTCTACCACCACACCGGCGACGTGAACGCGCATTTCGGCCTTTTTTTCTGGAACAAAACCCCGTCCCGCATCGCGGAACGGGCCGCGGAGTGAACATGCGAGGTCCCAGGCGACATCGGTATCAGCACAGCAGCGCAACGACGCAGGTTCAGGAGGGCGACGGCACGGTTTTCCGCATGAGCACGCTGCCTTCGGGGCTGCGGCTCGTCACCGAGGAAGTTCCATCCGTGCACTCGGTCGCCATCGGCGTATGGATCGATACGGGCAGCCGGGATGAGACGCCGGAGGAGAACGGTATTTCGCATTTCATCGAGCATTCGGTATTCAAGGGGACGCATCGTCGGCGTACGCATCACATCGCCCAGTACCTCGAGGCCGTCGGCGGGTATCTCAACGCGTTCACGACGAAGGACACGACCTGTTTCTACGCCCGCGTACTCGCGCCGCATCTGCCGCGTGCCGTGCACCTGCTCGCGGACATCATACAGAACCCGGTGTTTCCGCCACAGGAGATCGAAAAAGAGAAACAGGTGATCATCGAGGAACTGCGCGGGGCCGAGGACGACGCGGAGGACCTCGTGCACGAATCCTTCGAACAGCTGCTCTACGGCAGGCATCCCCTCGGACAGTCCGTTCTCGGCAGGGAGCAGAATATCACTGCGTTCACCAGGGACGATCTCCTCGGCTTCGTGCACCGCCATTACGCGACGGAGAACATCGTCATCGCGGCCGCGGGCGCAGTCGACCACGATACGCTCGCCGCGCTCTGCGCCGAAGAATTCCACGCCCTCCCGCGGGGTGAGGCGGTCCGTCGCGTCCGGCCACGCAAACGCCGTGCGCGCAGCGAGTCCCGGCCGCGTCCGGTACAGCAGACGCACCTGGTCATCGGCAGCATGACCGAGGGGTATCACGGCCGCGACAGGCATGCCATCACCGTGCTCAACGCCCTGCTCGGCGAGGGAATGAGTTCGCGGCTATTTCAGCGGCTGCGGGAGCGTTACGGCTACGCCTACAACATTTACTCTTTCTACTCCATGTATCACGACGCGACGACATTCGGCGTGTACGCCGGACTCGAGTCCGGGCAGACGGCGCGGGCCCGCGGTCATCTGCTGCGCGAGCTCAACGCCCTGGCCGCGCACCCGGTGTCCATGCGCGAGCTGAACCGCGCGCGTGAGCAGGTCGTCGGCAGCATGCTCATGAGCCTCGAGAGCATGACCAACCGCATGTCGCGCCTCGGTCGCGACGCACTCGTCTTCGGCCATGACATTCCCGTTCGGCAGCTCGTCGAGGCCGTCCATGCCGTTTCAGCGGAGGACATCCGCGCACTCGCGCCGCACCTCGTCGACCCGGAGCGGCTCGTGGAAATGCGGCTG
>JAVVFP010000649.1:0-1858 GCA_032250495.1 Bacteroidota bacterium
CATCGCCGGCCTGGAAGCGGGTGACAAGAACGTCATCCGCGATTTCGCGGGGCCGGGAGGGAGCGGTGATTTCTGCGGCGTAACCTGTCATATGTTCCGTCGTTTTCACAACACAGTTCTATAGACGTCGCATCCGGTCATTTGTTCCGCGACGGGAGAGAATCGTATTTTTTCCCTGCGCGGGTTACTATACGGAAAATCCCGCGTCAATGCACCGTGTTTTTCATTCCCCGGTTCACGCAGGAGAAAGCATCGCGGATCTCATCCATATAGACGCACACTGCCATCGGCTGCCCGCGCGCGAAGGGACGGTAGGGATTCTCAGCCATTTCGCGGGAGCTGTGCAGGGCCCGGAGTCGCTGCCGCGCTTCTCGAGCATGGGCATCCATCCGTGGCACGCAGCGGACACGGACCTCGGCACCGCACTGGAACGGATGAAGGACGCGTTCTCCGACCCCTCTTGCATCGCGCTCGGGGAAGTCGGCCTGGATCGCGTGCAGGGACCTGCGCTGCCGGAACAGGAGCGCGTGCTGTGCGCGCAGCTTGCGCTGGCGGACGCGCATGACATCCCGGTGATACTTCATGATGTGCGCAGCACCGCCGACCTTTTGCGCATAAGGAAGGATTTTCCCCGACAGACCTGGCTGCTGCACGGTTTCCGGGGGTCTGCGGCGCTCGCGGAGCAGTGTCTCGGGAAGGGCTTCTATCTTTCGCTTGCTCCCTCGCTGTTGAAGGCGGAAGGGCGGGGGCCTGCGCTTTGCGAAGTCATTCCTTCCGATCGACTTTTCCTCGAGACCGATGACAGCGGATTGGATGTCCAGGACATGTATGATGCGGTCCGGTCCTGGAGCGGCATGGACGCAGGAACGCTCGTCGCAGCGATCGAACGGAATTTCATTCGCGTTTTCGGAGTACAGCCATGATGCAAATTCCCTGGCTCGGGCGGACGCAGCTGCTGCTCGGGGAAGAGGCGATCACGCGGCTGCAGCGCAGCCACGTACTGGTCGCCGGTCTCGGTGGCGTCGGAGCGTATGCGGCGGAAATGATCTGTCGCGGCGGTGTCGGACGCATGACCATTGTCGACGGTGATACCGTGCAGCCGAGCAACCGGAACCGTCAGCTTCCTGCGCTGTGCAGCAGCGAAGGGCGGCGAAAAGCCGAGGTCATGGCCGAGCGTCTCCTCGACATCAATCCCTCCCTCGAAATCGAGGTGCTGTCGGAATACATCAGGGATGAGCGCCTCGAAGAGATCCTCTCCCGGCCGTATGATTACGTCGTGGATGCCATCGATACGCTTTCACCGAAAGTGTTTCTGATCGCCGGCGCGGTGCGCAACGGCTGGCCCGTGGTCAGTTCCCTCGGGGCGGGAGGAAAGGTCGATCCCATGCAGGTGCGCATCGATGACATCGAGCGCTCGCATCACTGCCGACTCGGGAAAATGCTTCGCAAGCGACTGCACCGAATCGGTATCCGCAGCGGCGTCACGGTCGTGTACAGTCCCGAAGCAGTCGCGGCCGGCGCCATGTTGCCGGTAGAGGACGAGCCGAACAAGAAAACGGTCGTCGGCACGATCTCGTACATGCCGCCGCTTTTCGGTTGCTGCTGCGCATCCGTCGTGCTGCGTGCGCTGGCGGGGACAGGGGATACTGGTCCTCAGTGAGAAGGCGTCTGCGCGTTGTTTTGATCAGGGAACAGGGTCTTACTGCGCCGATGGAAGCGGTAGAGGAAGGAGATCGCCGCCGTCGTGAGGCCGAACACGAAACCGATCCAGATGCCCTCCGGTCCCATGTCAAGGACGAAAGCGAACAGGTATCCCGAGGGCAGACCGATCACCCAGTACGAGACGATGGCAATGTAG
>JAVVFP010000065.1:0-10683 GCA_032250495.1 Bacteroidota bacterium
GGTCTTCCTCGCCGCAGAAACTGCAGTCCGGAGGAATGCAGATCGGGAGCAGCGGATCGCCGCCGGGCAGCAGCGCGGACGGCGCGTTTCCGGGACGCAGGAGGATGTGCTCGACGATGAACACCTTGTCGGCGTCGACTTCGCTGTTGTTCGAACCCTGCAATCCCAGCAGCACGCGAATGCGCCGCTCGAGACCGGCGATGCTTTCGCCTTCGCACCCTGCGCCATCGTTCCGGTAGTCAAACGCCTTGCCGCGGTCATGCGACATCAGCGGGAATTCTTCGAGAAAATGCACTTTGTCGCGGATGAGCTGCTCACCGGTTTTCATCTCCGAGCCGAGCGCCGTGTGCAGCATCAGTGCGTAATCCGCAAAACTCTCGGCGAAGCGTGCGAGAAGGTGATCGAGAAACACGTTTCTCCGCTCCACGGCGGAGGCCGGGGTCTCGAGCAGCGCATGCAGCAGGGTGTCGGACATGTTGTCGTAGATCTCCCCTGCGCCACGCAGCTGCGCATCGCTGAACATCGCGGGAAAGTAGGTCTGCTGCGCTCCCGCCGCGGTGAGCGGGATATCCGTTGTCAGCAGCTCGCGGAAATGTCGGAGCTGCCGCAGGTACACAGACAGCAGATGGTCGAAGACCATCAGGTATGCGCGCAACTGCCTTGCCTTGCCACGACGTGCGACGGACGCGTGTTCCGGGAGTCCGGCACTGCTGACGCCGTAGCTTTCCGGCAGCGATTCCTGCAATGCCAGCATGTGCGTATTGTCCACCCATTTCCCGGCGGGGACGGGAAAATCATTATCCTGTGCGCCCGGCTTGTTCATGCCGTCTGCACCGCGATGCAGCTGCAGCGCATCATTGAGTTCATCGGGATCGGGCAGGAAGGGAAGTTCGTTCTTGTACGCCAGCACCTTCGAACCGAGGATATACAGTCGCGGCAGGTGTCCCGGCGTCACCGCGAGTTCCCACGGCTGTGTTTCCACCCGCGTTCCTTCGGCGTCATGGCGCACCAGCGTCAGATTCGCCACGGCGGTGATGCCTTCGATATCCATCAGAATATTGATGACGTCCGATGCGTACAGATGCGTACGCAGCATGGAGGCATCGAGTTCATCGTTCCTGATAAATCCATGCGCGAGCTCAGGTCCGTTGAAGATGTTTTCCGTCACCTCCCCCATTTCCAGCATCTCACGGAGCGAGTACATCGTGACCGGGGGATTGAAGTAGTGACTGATCTGCCTGTACGCTTCCCCGAGTACTTCCTCGATGTCCGCATCCCCCGCCATGGTGATGTCGGCACAGATGCCGATGTCTTCGACAGGCACGGTGGTGATGCTGCAGAAATCCTCCGCCAGGTTGCGATGCGCATGCAATGCGTCGGTCGCGGCGCGCATGACGAGATCCGCCTCCCGCAGCTGTCCGACATAGCGCGGCAGCACGCCTCCCGTTCCCGCGTCCTCGAGCAACGCCCGCATATCCGCCACGGTAATGGCTTTCCTGTCGTCGTCATTGCGGTACCAGATGCGGAAGGGCACATCGGTCAGGGTGAACTGCTGCAACGGCTGCGCGGGGGCCGGACGATACTCCACGGTCAGCGTGGCGAACATCACGCGATGCAGCGCCCGGTACAGGTCGCTGGCAGGAACGTCGGCGGACTGACTGCGGCTCGCCGCGATGGTGTTCGCCGTCACCGTTTCGACCACGGTGTCGGACGAAAGCAGGTCCTCGACAGCGGCGATGGCACCTTCCGCCGCATGATACGGCGGCAGCCGCATCTCCATCGTCGCCCGGGAGTTTTTGCCTGACGCGCTGAAGAGCAGGTTGCTGATGACCTTCCCGCTGTTGAGATCGCCGTGGACGGGGTCGACGTCCAGTTCCAGCAGCACATCGTTGAAGCCGCGTATGCGCACCGGGTGTTCGCTGCGTTCGTACTGCAGCACGCTGTCCGTGCAATGCACATACAGCGCAGGCCCGCAGCGGCAGTCCTTGCACAACAGCCACGCGTTTCGCACACCTTCGAGATCGATGCACAGCTTCCGGAAGTCATTCGGCGTCCAGGGATTGCATGTCAGGATTTCCCGTGCGGTGTAAAAGCACTGTCTCCGGGCATCCTCCTTCGGATCATGCGTCTCGGCAGGATGACGGGCGAGCAGATCTTCGACGGAAAAGCCCAGCTTGTACCCGATTTCCGTCTCCGCGTAGCAGAGCAGTTCGAGCAGCGTAATGCCGGGATCGTGGATGTTGTAGTCCGTCCACAGCGCCCTTCCCAGCTGTTCGATCAGCTCGATGCCCTCCTTGCGGAGCGCGCGGTAATCTTCACCGGGCGTAAGCGCGGCCTCTTTTTTTATGGTCGTGGACTCATTCATCGCATTGCTCATGTAATGCCTGGTCAGCGTGGGCGAGGGACAGGTCGAAAACGTGCGCGTCTGCATCGGCGGAGACGAGTATGCTCCGGGCGGTGGACGCCGTGATCACGTCCCTGTCCACCCCCGATGCAGCGGCATCGTCAGTGATATGGTACATGTGTACATCCGTGAGGTAATCGACGTAGGGCCGCTCCTCGATGAAGTCGATGATGACGGACTTATGCACCTGTCCGCCGAATTCGATGGACGCCGCTCCGCCGTAAGCCCAGGGACTGAGGAAGGCGGTCACGTCCTGCGCCAGCTGCCGCGTGTAGAAATGGACGTCGGTGTATGCCGGACGCAGCACAACGGCGGCTGCGATCTGTATGGCTTCGAACAGCGGCTGCGCGGTGCAGAGTTTGACATGGCAGGATATGCGCGCCGCGAGAAAGTCCGCGATGCGCTCGAGGGTGCTGAGCTTCGTGTACGGGCGCAGTACATCCCCGTCGTTGCGCTGCAGCAGATCGGGAACCGTGATAATCGTCACCCAGCCCGGCGCCACTTCGTTGTACTGCAGGCTGCCGTCGCCGGCACTGCCGGTGATCTTGGTATGATTCAGGCATTTGACCTTGTAGATCTCCGGGAAATGCTGCAGGACGAGCCTCTCGTAATCCCAGATGGTGATGGCGCGATCCTTGTGCCGCAGCCGCTCCGAGACACGCTGCCGGAAGGCCTCCGGCTCCTCTTCCCCTCTTCCATTCACGCTCGCGTATGGTTGCAGCACTTTCTTCACCGCCGCGTCCGGCGTGATGAGTTTGGCGATACTTCCCTGCGGCATGACCGCGCCGGTCGATGCGATACTGCCCGTGAGCGATCGCCGGACCTCGATGGCGTTGCCGTGCACGCCGATGATTCTGCACACCGCATCGGGATATACCTCCGCCTTCGCCTTCAACCAGATATATCCCGGCGGAAGCAGTGTATTGTCCGTCGTGGCGTCACGGGGAATCGCGCACTCGACGAGACCGGACCGCAGCAGCTGCTGCGTACCGTCCTGGAGATCGTCGTCGAACGGCTTCCACTCGTTTTCCGCCAGGTACCACCAGCTGACATGCGCATCGGGCTTGTCGATACGCGGATCCTCGCTGCCTTCCATCAGCTGGATGAGCACGGAGATGGAGGCACCCGGGAGCAGATTTTCAAAGCCGAGATAGCACTCGCCCTGCGCGGGCAGCGTCGCGCCGTCGGGCACGACCAGCGGCGCGAGCAGCGGCACCCCCCCACCACTCGTCGCGGCCAGGGGACGTGCGTCCCCGAACGGAGCGATATGCAGAAAATGCACATCCTCGTGCGCGTTCTCCGCTTCGGCGCGGGTGGGAAACTCCGCCGCGCAGCTCGCCGCGTAGCGGAGCCTGAGGGATTCGATGACGGGCTGATACGGCACGGCCGGTTCCGCCGTGGTGAGCGAGGGATTGTTTCCCTTCTTCAACAGGTAGTTGACCAGCGCATGGCGGTAATTACGATGTCCGAAATCCTGCTCGAGACGGAGCCGCAGGAAGCCATGCCTGGTCCTGTCGGAGTAGGGCATGTACCGCTGCGTCCGCGGGAGAAAAAACGGTGCGTTCCCGGCGAGGCTGATCTGAAAACTGCGCTCTACCCGGGGACTGTCGCCCGAGACCTCCACGAGCTGCTCGTCGGTGAGCTTGCTGTTCCACACACCGCTTTCGAGCGCAGCGAGGGTCGCAGCGGGACCGTAGGCGGGATTGTTCGTCGAGGGAATGGAGTGGTAATCCGCGCCGGAGGAGTAATCGTAATCCAGATCGTAGGGACTGTCGGGGAGGTCTTTCCAGCGAATGACCAGCTGCACCCGGGCATTCGACTTCTTCGCCAGCTCCTCGCTCCCGATGTACAGGGCGCTGCCGACGGTCGGTTCGGCACCGAAGGGCATGAACGGTTTTGCCGCGTTCAGCTGTCCGACATCATTATGCAGTTCGAGTCCCGTGAGTCCGCTCCCCGTGAAGCTGTCGCCGTTGTGTCCCACGCCGACCTGCAATTCAATGTCCTCGAGCGTCAGCGCGCTGAGTTTCGCGCAGGCCGCAACCGCACTGCTGTCCCGCCGAAGCAGCACTTTCAGTACCGGGTCGCCGGTGGCAAAGCGATGTCCGTGCACGTCCTGCGCATAGCCGGTGACCGCTTCATCACCGCCGCCGAGCGTCACCGTGAGCCGCAGTGTTTCCTTGCTCGCACTGCTCGGGGTACCCGTGACGATGGCGGCGCTGACCGCGCAGGATTTCCATTCCTTCTCGGTGGTTATCCAGCCATCGAAATTGAGTACGGGGGGGAGTCCGGTGACGTCGTCCACGTGCAGGTACAGCTCGATGCTGCGATCTCCTTCCTGCAGGAAGAGAAAGCGTGAAGCGATCGCGAAGCCGATTTCCGCGCGCGGCATGGTGATCGCCTCTTCGCCGCTCTCATTTTCCGCCGTGACGCGGAACGGGTGCCACGCCGCGGGTTCGCCGGTGAGTTCCGCGCCTTCGCCGTCCGCGCTGTTGACGACATCCGCCGCGTACAGTCCCGCCTCCCCGCCGCTTCCCTCGATGTACAGGGATTTCAGCGCAGCGATGGTCGCCCGGTTGATCACCACGTCCTTGACCGATGCATAGGTGATGACCCTGCCCTCACTGTCCTTCCCCGCGGAGAATCGCGTTCCTGCCGCGATCGCGTGCGTGGCGGCGGCGCGCGAGAGTTCGATGGCGAGGTAGGCCGCGTCCGCTTCCGCGGGAGCAGGCGTGAGCCGCAGCACGCGCCGATAATAAAAGTCGAGATGCCTGGCCGGCAGCAGATTCATTTCTTCGCGCGCATGTTCCATCAGTCGCAGCCACGCGAGGTACAGCGCGTATTGCGGCGGATGATGCGGCCAGTTCGACAGCAGCTTTTCGATCGTGCGTTGCGCGAGCGCGACCAGGAAGCCGGAGGACGCGGTGATGTCATCGAGCAGTCCCGTAAAGAAATGATGCCGGGCGGCGTAGGGAATGGCGTCGCCGACAGCGGCAGGCGTCATGCCAAGGACGGTGTCGTCCGCAGCGACCGTCGCATCCCATGCGGCGTATGACGCCTCTCCGCGCCACCAGAGCGCGGAGAAGCCGGACTGCAGCTGCAGGGCCGCCGGCTGTGCGGGTGCATGGAAAATATCGGGCAGGGCGACAGCGGCGGCGCCGAGCAGTCCATTGTCTCCGGCGCTTTTGTAATACGCCACGGTGGAGCGCTGCAGTTCGAAGAGCCGTCGCTGGATGTGATTTTCGAGCTGAAGAACATATTCCTTCACGGGCGCGATCACCGCGTCATCTTCATCGGCGTCGCGGCTGCGCAGCAGCGCTTCGCGGACGCGTACGGCGAGCACATAATGCCTGTCGACCGTGGCGAGGTACGAGACCATGACATCGAACAGTTCGGTGAAGGTCGACTGCAGATCCGCGTCCGGCGTCGAAGACTCCATCAGAACGTTGAGACGTTCCCGGAAAAACGTGGGAAGGGAATCCACCGCATGCGTGGACACCGCGGCGAGCCGTGCCACGAGGTCCCGCGTGAACAGTGGCGCGAGGCTTCCGGATGCTTGATTCGCGGTATCGTAAAACCGAAGATGCTCTGCCAGTCTGCCGGCCCACACCATCCAGTCCTCCGGCGTCCTGTCGACGACTTCGACCGAGGACGGCCGCAGGGCGTCGATGGACCGGCCATCCTGGCTCGTACCGGAACGTGTGAGCGGGGTGCGTTTCTTGCTGCAATCGGACATATGCTACTTCGCCAGCGGATGATTGGTGGTAAGCAGGTCGAGTTCCGTACCTTCGTTGCGGTAAAAGGGATACACGAAATTGAAACGGGAGTTTGTCGCGCTGACGACGTACTCGATTTCCACGAGCACGACGCCCTCGTTCTGTCGCGCGTCGTCGAGTTCGATGTGTGTGACCTCGATGCGCGGTTCGAAATACAGGATGGCGGTTTTGATGCGATCGACGATACGGGTTTTCATGCCCGCGTCGAGGCTTTCGAACAGCAGCTCACCGAGATGACAACCGTATTTCGGTTGCATGATGCGCTCCCCCGGTGTCGTCGTGAGCAGGATTTCCAGGCTTTGACGAATGTCGTCGACTCCTTCCGCCATGACGACGGAAGCAGACGGGATGTCGAATGACGGGGCGAAACTCCAACCACGTCCTATGAAACTGTCACTGCGTTCTGCCATTGCATTGTCCATTATTCACGTTGCGCGTACCTGTTGCCTGTGTTCCTATCCGATAAAGACGGTGGGACTGCCGACGACGATGCTTCCACCGTGCGCAGTGGAATCGCCCACGCGCGCGGCGGGCATGCCGGCAAGGAATACCGTTGCAGAGCCCGTGACGATGCTGTCCGGCGGACCCACGCAGGTGCAGGAATCACCGACGCGGGCTGCGGGCATGCCGTTGATGAGCACCGTCGGCGCCCCGGTGACGATCGGACCGCCCACATGCGGCACGGGACCGTTGTACAGGGGGCAGACATGCATATCTCCAACTCTCGCTACGGGTAAACCCATGACTCCATTCCTCGTCAATTGATCTGAACCATCGAGCCCTTGACCGCCGTGTTGCCGCCGGAGGATAGTTCGGCCGCGGCGCCACCGCTGATCTTGCTGCTGCTTCCGCCCGAAATTTCGAGGTCGGCTCCTGCCTCGTACTTCATGTTCACGCCTGCGGAAATAGTGACATCACGTGCGCTTTCGATGGTGATGCCGTTGCTGTCCATCACGATACTGTTGCCGTTACTGTCCTTGAGCGTGATGCTCGTTCCATCATCGTCCATCACCACCTCATGTCCCCCGGGCGTCGAGAGCGTCAGCACCTTCCTGTCATCGTCCACATGGATACGGATGTCGCTGCGCGAGACATATCCCTTTTCATGGTTGTCGTTGCTGCCGGGAATGGGGGCGGGTTTGCTGCTGCTGTGCAGCATGCCGAGCACCACGCCGTGGCGGGGATCGCTGTTGAAAAAGCCCACGACCACCTCGTCGCCGATTTCCGGACGGAAGACCATGCCGCGCTGATCGCCGGCATCGAGACTGGCAAGGCGCATCCACGCGCCGTCGTCCGCGTCCTGTACCAGCGGCATCCGTACCTGCACGCGGTCCTCACCCTTCGGATCCTCGAGATTCGTGACCACGCCGATCTGCAGTCCCTGTACGGGCGGAAGCAGGGCAGCCGCGGCGGGTTGATGGACGCGATACTGCTCGGCGAATCGCTCGGGCGACATGCCGAGCTGCAGCACGGTCTGCCAGTTGCCTTTCTCGATCTGATGCCGCACGCCGGTGACCATCAGCCTGCCCTCGAAACGTTCTCCGGCCCCGAGGATTTCCACGACGTCGCCCGGTTTCGGCACCGCGGTACCGTCCGTGCGTGCGCTTCCGCGAATCTTTCCGAGGCGATTGCGCATGCGCGATGCGTTGGCCCAGGACTGCAGCTCCGTTTCCGGGATGGGCCCGTGCCGGTACTCCAGCGTTTCATTCGCCGTCGTTTCCGCCAGTGCGTCCGCCGTGATATTCCCGGCAGGCGGGGCGCCCGGGTCTTCACCTTCGACCTGGGAAAGCACTTCCTGCGTAGAGGGATCCCAGCCCAGCGTCCTGTACTGCCTGTACTGCAGCCGCGCGTCGATCTCCAGGTCGAGTTCATGCACCGTCGCCCCGTACTGCAGCGTGAGCGCCGGGTCGGCCTCGAAGTCCGGTGGAGCGAAGCGTACGGCGTCGTCATCCGGTATCACCCACCACCCGTTCGCTTCCGCACGACAGAGCAGGAAATCCCAGTCTGTCGCATCGTACTGCACCAGCTCCGCATGGTCCACCGCATCCCCGTCCGTTTCAACGGAAATGCCGTGGGCGCCGAACAGCTGATCCGCCACGTCATGATCCGTCATCTCGTGGAAATATGCACTGGCGATGCGCGTGGTCATGTTCACACATGCATGCCTGCATTCGACGATGAGAACCGACAGGTCCTTGCGCACTTTCACCGAATGCCGCACGACAATGCCCTTGAACAGCCGTTCCTCGTCGTTGCGGTAGCCGGCATGAATCTCGATGGTGCTGCCGGGAATGAAATCTTCGCCATCGCTCACCGCGAAGGTTTCTTCCGACGCCGCACCGTCGCGCAGCATGATGGTGGCGGAGGGAATGCGGTTGACCTCGCGGTCGACGATGATGGAAAGCACGCTGAGACTGGCGGGCAGTTCCGTTTCATTGCTGAAGATGGAGAAGGTGGCGACGGACTTGGCTTCGTCGCTGGCTATGACGCGTTCTGTACTCATGAGACTGCTGTGTTTTTCTCCAGTGGTGGAAAGGCGATTTCGGTTCCCGGTGCAAGCATGCGGAATTGGGACAGCCGGTTATGGCGCGCGACCTGGAGATAGTAGCGGGACTGCCCGTACACCCGGTAGCAGAGCATGGGCAGGCTTTCGCCCTCTTTCACGCGGTGATAATGCGTGAGATCGGGGGATTCGTTGCGCTCCTCCGCCGTGCGGAGATTGTCCTCGACGCTGCCCTTGAAGCTGACCTTGCAGACGGCGCGCATGGGCTTGCCGTCGGGATTGAACAGCTTCATGGCGATGTTCAGTCCCGTACAGCGTCCCTTGAAAAGCAGGCTTCCCCACACGACCTGGAAATGCTTCGGTTCATGGATTTCCCCTTCGTACTTGAGCAGGAGGTCGCGCAGCGCGGTGAGATCCTCTTCGATGGATTCACGGGGATTGCCATCGGCCACGCCGGTACTGTCGAGCAGCAATTCGAAGGCGAACTCCTCGGGTTTTTTGACCGTGAAACGCTGCTGTGCTGCGCTGCTGCCCTGACCCTGTCCATCCTGGTACTCCACCTTGTAGTCCAGGGTGTAGTTTTCAGGATTGAGCATGGCAGTGAAGCTCTCCTGTTCGGAAGGGGGATCACTGTAGTCCGCCTCCCTGAAGGCGATGATTTTCAGTTTTTCCAGCTGTCCTTCCGCCATCAGCGTTCTTCCTTGCTGCGGAGAATGTGCATGACCTGTTCGACGGCATCGGCGATGATGCGCTCGGGTGAAGCGGCGTCGCCGCCATGCGTGCCGCCGTCCGCCGTCTGCGCATTGTCCCTGCTCGGGGAACCGGACTGGTTAACGGTCACCTTGATCTGCAGTTCACGGATTTCTATCGGCATTACGTCTCCACTTCGAAGTAGTTGTAGGATATGTCGATGGTTTCTACGGCGATGGCGTTGTCGGTGGCATTGAAATCGGAAACGCTCCACTTCCGGGGCCAGGCGTTGTGCAGCTTCCAGCTCATCACGGGCTCGTGGGCCTCGTTGAGCAGGCTGATGCGGAGAATGGCGGGTTTGATATCCCTGTTCTGCAGCGCGTCCTTGCACCAGGCGATGACGGAGGAATCGGTGAGCAGTCCCCGTTTGAGCGAGAGGTCCGGGTACTTTGTGCGTCCCGGCAGCTTGTGCTCATAGCGATTCTCACCACCTTCCTTGATGCTTTCGACGTCGAACTCGAGTGTGAGTCCGCTCACGCTCTGGAAGCGGGAATCGTTGTCGTTGCCGATCCCGAGGATTTCCACTTTGAAGTGAAAACCCACGGGGGGATAGTATCCACCTGCAACAGGCTTGCCCGTTGTCGCCATGCTGTTTCTCGCTCCCGTGATTAATCGACGATGGACAGTCCTTCATGCGCGAGTTCGAGCGTCTCGACGGCCACTTCATTGCCGTCGGATTTGAGATCGCTCGCCTGCACTTTCACCGGGAAGGCGTTGCGCACCTTCCAGGTCATCACCGGTTCGTGACTTTCATTCAGGAGGCTGATCGTCACGTCGCGCCGTTCGACGGTGTTGAGGCTCACGGTTTTCATCCAGTTGTAAAAATCGATGTCGCCGGAGAAGGTGCCGCGCTTGAGCGTGATATTGCTGTACTTCTGCATTCCGGGCATCTTGATTTTGGAGTATTCAGGAGAGCTGCCCTCACGGTACTCGATGGCTTCGACCTGCATGTCGAGTCCCGTGACCTCGGTAAAACCGATCTTGCTTCCGCTCCATTCTATGCTGAAATGGAATTTGGGGAGAGGATAATTGGCCATGGTATCAGACTTCCAAATGTGTTGTGTGTGACGTCATGAGAAACGGGTCGCTGCTGGAAACGCGTGCGCGGTTGCGGGGGCAGGGCCGGCTCAGGATTCCGCCATCTTGTGAGAGAAGCGCAGGATGATGAATTCGGCGGGACGCACGACGGCCATGCCGATTTCGACGATCATGCGTCCTTCGAGGATGTCGAGCGCCGACATGGTTTTGCCGAG
>JAVVFP010000650.1:0-1852 GCA_032250495.1 Bacteroidota bacterium
GTATCTCGCCGCCGTAAATGAGTCGTCCCCCCTCCTTCTGCGCCATTTCAATGGCCTTGCCGAACATTGCCACGGCGGCCCGGTCGATGAGCGGTCCGACGTGATTGCTCTCGTCCATCGGCGTGCCGATACGCAGCGAACCGTAGGCGTTGACCAGTGCCTCCCTGACCTGGTCGTAAATGCTCGCATGCACGATGAGGCGACGGGTGGTGGTGCAGCGCTGTCCCGCAGTGCCGACGGCACCGAATACGACGGCGGGGATGGCCGTCTTCAGCTTCGCATCCGGCGTCAGAATGATCGCATTGTTTCCGCCGAGTTCGAGTATGCAGCGGCCGAAACGACGTGATACGACCTCGTTCGCATGTCGGCCGACATTGATCGAACCGGTGACCGATACGAGTGGAATGCGCTTGTCGGCGAGCATGCGCTCCCCGATCGTCGCGCCCTTGCCGATGACCAGGGAGAACAGTCCTTCCGGCAGGTCATTTTCACGCAGCACCTCGGCGACGATGTTCTGGCAGGCGATGGCTGTCAGGGGGACTTTCGAGGACGGCTTCCAGAGATTGACGTCGCCGCACACCGCCGCGATCATCGCGTTCCATGACCAGACGGCCACAGGGAAATTGAATGCCGAAATGGTGAGTACGATGCCGAGGGGATGATACTGATCGTACATGCGATGCTGCGGACGCTCCGAGTGCATGGTAAAGCCGTACAGCTGCCGGGAGAGTCCCACGGCGAAGTCGCAGATGTCGATCATTTCCTGCACCTCACCGAGTCCCTCCTGAAGGGATTTGCCCATCTCGTAGGAAACGAGCTTTCCCAGCGGCTCCTTGTACGCGCGGAGACGAAGACCGATCTGACGCACGATTTCGCCGCGTCCGGGGGCCGGCATGTCGCGCCATGCGGGAAAAGCTTCCTGCGCGCGAGCAATAATGGTTTCGTAATCTTCTTCGCTCGCCTGTCGCACTTTCGCGATGAATGCTCCCGTGGCGGGAGAATGAATGCTGAGTTCGCTGCCGGAGGTTTCGAGCCACTGCTGTCCGCTGGCCGCGCCGTAATTCGTTTCCTGGATTCCCAGTGCTGAGAGAAAGTCCATGATTTCCTCTTGAAAATGACGGATTAGGATTGTGGTAATCGTATATGACGCAGAATATCCGCAAGCGTGATATCGCGCATGCGGTCTTCGATCTGCACCTGTATGTCGGCGAAAAGGGACAGGAACCAGCCGTTGACCCGCGATGGCAACGGGTACTGCGTACCGCCCGCGCGTGTGACATCGAGGTGGAAGGCCTTGCGCTCTTCGACGGCGCAGTAGATTTCCTGGAGATGAATGTGCCGCGGATCCCTCGCCAGGGCGAAGCCGCCGCTGAATCCACGCGTCGCCACCACCATGCCCTCCCCGGCGAGCATGGCCAGAATGCCGCGAACGCGGGAGGGATGAATACCGGTGGCGCGCGAAATGCTCTCGCTGCTGTGCGCACCTCCCCTGTCCGCTGCGAGAACGCACAGGGCCTGTACGGCCGTCGAGAGTTTTGTGGATGCAGACATGACCGCTCAATTGTCACAGAACCGGTGACAATTTACGGCACCCGGAAATCAGCTCCAAGCGTCGTAGCGATGCGGCAGTCCGCGATGCGAATCGATGAGGGATTGCGGGTCAGATGACGCCGGCGAGCAGTTCCTCCATGGTGCGGAGCAGCACGGCATGGTCGACGGGTTTCGAGAAGTAGCGGTTGCAGCCGGCGGCGAGGCAGCGGTCGCGGTCGGATGCGAACGCATGTGCGGTGACGGCGATAACGGGGATTTTGCTGTACCTGGGGATCTGACGAATATCGCGCACGAAATCGAG
>JAVVFP010000651.1:0-1847 GCA_032250495.1 Bacteroidota bacterium
CCAGCCGAGCAGACGCCTTCTCGGCGTAAGTCCTTTACTGTCATGTACTTCATGGTGCTTCACCTTCACGACAAAGACGATGAGCAATGCCCAGAAAAGCCAGCCCGGCCAGAACCAGGCCTCGAAATTCCCGAAAGCTTCCATGAAAGCCAGTGCGGCAGTTCCGAAGCCTGCCAGCTCCATCAGTCCGGGAAGGATGCCGAGAGCGCCCACGGCGGCGAGCACCGTGACGGTGATACGGCCGACCACGTGCTGGCGTCGCCCGAACATGGCATAGGTGATATGTCCCCCGTCCAGCTGTCCTGCGGGCAGCAGGTTCAGGGCCGTGACGAGAAGACCGAACCAGCCGGTGATCAGGAACGGGTAATGATACATTTCCGTCATCGGTGGGACATAGGCGCCCGGACGGCTGAAGAGCTGCTCCATCGCGCCGTAGAGCAGCGTTTTTCCGAATGTGAGCGCGAAGCCCGGTTCCGCGGAAGCGGATGTATGGAGTGCGAAATCATAATCGGGGTGAATGCCGAGCAGGAACTCCTGTCCGGGCAAGGTCATGAAGCCGTAGGCAAGGACGAGGATGCTGGCGACGAAGCCTGCGACGGGACCGGCCACGCCGATATCGAACAGCGCCCGGCGGTCCGGAATCTGGGCCCTGGTTTTTATCACTGCGCCCATGGTTCCGAAATTGATGAACTGCGGCAGCGGTGGCAGGGGAATATAGTACGGCAGCGTGACGCGCACGCCGTGGTAGCGCGCCGCGAAATAGTGGCCGAATTCATGGCAGCTGAGAATGAACAGCGCCGACAGCGCATAGGGCAGTCCCACCGTAATGTTCACCAGATCGATCTGGTTCTGCCACAGCATGCCCGCAATCGTCGTGGTGAGAAGCGTGACCAGGAAAAGAGCGACGTGTTTTGCGATCTGCGTCGGCTGCAGTTCGGGGGGACGCACGGACGTCGACTGGGGATCGTTCATTCTGAGATTTCCTTTTCCATCCCGGGCACGGGAAACGTGGGATACATGACACGGCGGCTCATCCGGCGCTCCATAGCTGCTGCCGGCGAAGCTCTGCGCGCTTCCGCCTGCGCAGTGTGTTCTGATGCAGCATGTTCGCGAGCTGATCCCGCATCGCTGCAAAGGTGTAAAACCGGTGAAAGGTGATGTTCTGTTCCTGGCAGTAGCGTTCCAGCGTCCCGCGCGCGAACACCAGATCCGCGTACTGGGCGGCCTCGAAATCCGAACTGCCGTCGCCCACGTACACGATCACATCCTCGTCCCGCGACAGCAGGGCCACGTGGTTGCTCTTGCAGTGGGCGATTTCCGGGCAACGGCGATCGAAATACGGAAAATACATGCGGGCGCGTCCTTCACGGATTTCGAGGCGATTGCAAAGGACGGGAACATCGACGCCCGCAGCCTCGAGCAGCGGGAGGATGTAGGCGTCCGCGCCGTCACTGAGCACGTACAGCGGAAAGTCCATGGCGGCGCACCAGTGCACGAAACGCGGGAAACTCTCCTCGACCGCGTGGGATCCGAGAAATCGCGTGATCTCGGCGGCGGATATTTCCCCCATCGCGGCACTGAGTTGTCCGTAAGCCTCGGGGGCCGTGAGCACCCCCTCGCTCCAGCGTCCGCGAATCCGCTCGAAGGTCGCATCCCCGCAGAAATGCCGGAAAAGCTCCTCCCCCACGTCCGTGGGAGTGATGGTGCCATCGAAGTCGGTAAAAATCCGCACCGTCGGTTCCGGAAGCCGTGAACGGAAGCGCGCCGGGGATGCGTCGCTCATACGTCCCTCCCCGCGGCGTTGCCCGCGGCGTTGCCCGCGGCGTTGCCCGCGGCGTTGCCCGCGG
>JAVVFP010000652.1:0-1843 GCA_032250495.1 Bacteroidota bacterium
GCGTGGCGCCGAATTTCAGCTGATTGCCTTCGACGCGGACGTGGCTGCGGAAACTCGCCGGCTCGCCCATGATCAGGTTGTCCTTCGGCATGGCTTCGGCCCTCATGGCTGCGGGCAGGGTGATACTTTCCTCGAGTTCCACGAGACGCGAGCAGCGCTGGCGGAAACCATAGGTCCTGCGTTCGAGCGCGGTATTGGTCGAAAGCTCCGGCGCGTGGTAATAGTCCCCGAAGGGATTCGCCATCAGCAGCGGAGTGAAGCGATAGGTGTTCCCTATCGCGCGGGCGAAATGCGGGATGCGGTATTCCAGCGTGACCCTGAGTGGCACGCTGAGGTCATAGATGCCGGTGTTGTGTTCGCGGAGCAGTTCCGCTCCGGGATATGCCGCCGAGAGCAGCTGCGTGTACACATCCTCCCAGGCGCTGCGATGCGAGCGCGTAAAGGCGCGGCGCATGAGCGCGTCGCTCTGTCCCTCTGCCTCGATGACCACGGTCCCGGTCAGCGTGCCGTCCCCATCCAGCGTCGCGGTATTCGTCGCCTTCCAGTAATGGTTTTCCGCGGGAGAAATCGGCGTCGTCATCACGTCCGCCCCCCCCGGGATACCGAGCAGGAACTCCTGCTGCTGTTCGGCCGAGGACCACATTTCCCTTGCGCCGGGAATCCAGGTCGGATCGAGCAGCATCCAGTCACCGCTGCTGCGCTTGACCACGGTGACCGAGTGATTGAACTGGTCGGCGGGAATGCGATCGATGCGCGAGCCGGCCATGGTCATGGCGGGATAGGATTCGAAACCTGCCGCCCGCAGCATGGTCACGAGCATTCCCGCCTTGTCCTTGCACACCCCGCAGCGATCGGAGAACGTCATCTCGCCCGTGTGCAGCGTATACCCCTCCCCCTCGCCCATGGAAATGCCGGAGTAGCGGATTTCCTCGGCGACCCAGTGATTGAGCACGGCGATTTTCTCGAGTTCGTCGTCCACTCCCTCGAGCAGTTCGTCTGTCATATCCTGCACCTCCGACGTCACCTCGAAGCTGCCGAAATCCTCGTTGACACCGTAGAACCAGGTGGACTTCGCATACCAGTCCGGTGAAGTGGACATGAGCAGCTTCGGCGCGACGTCGGACGCTGCCACCATGTCCGGCTCCTTTTTCAGCGGTGCGATATCACGCTTGTACCAGCAGTAGGTGATCTTCCCGGGCCGCGTGTACATGCCCGACGTCGGGTGCAGTGCGTCCACGGGAGTCTCCCGCTGCGCGGCGGCGGGATTCACCTGCACAGGAACGCGGTGATCGAAGCGGGGATGGAAATGCACGTAGGAAGCGACTTCCCCGTTGTAGACCTCGTACTGCAGTGGTTTGTTTTCCGGAACGAGTACGCGGTACACTTTCTCCATGACGGGCACGTCGGACCAGAACTCCACGATCTCGTAGAAATGTCCCTTCATCGGCGGCACGAAGCGGCTGTCGTCGTCCTCGTCCCTGAGCAGCGCGTAGGTAAAGCCCTTGCGGAAGGCGACGATTTCCACCGCGTCGCCGACTTCCAGCCAGCCCACCGGCGCCATTTTCTGCCGGGCGCCCCAGTAAATGGCCCGTGCAGGCGCGGCGTAGTCGACCACCTTATCGAGAGGCACGACTTCGACCTGTCCGCCCCCGCGATAGATGCGCACGCGCAGCACTTCCACGGCTGCGGAGAGCGGATCATAATCGAAGGTGACATGCCGCAGGCTGCGCGCCCCCTCTTCGGTGAGCACCTTGACGAGCCTGCGCATGCGCACGTAGCTCAATCCGCTGTCCTGCACATCCACGTCCGTACTGTCGTAGACCACGAGCATGTCCTGCCCGGG
>JAVVFP010000066.1:0-10557 GCA_032250495.1 Bacteroidota bacterium
AGGCGAGGACGCCTGCGCTACGTCCTCGTCCTTCAGAGCACCGCGTATGAAGATTACCGCAACGCGCGCTGGTCGTGGAACAACGGGGGCGGCGTGTTTGAGCCCGAGGCCAAGAACCCGCCCTTCAACATCTCGGGCGACGGCATCGGCTTTTTCTGGTACGAGTTCCGTGGTGACCCCGTGGAGATCGTGTATTGAATTCGCATCGAAATGCCGCACACAGCTCGCAGCGCCGATTCGGAGAATGGACAGAAATTCCGTAAATATTCATCATGATCACCGAACGACCTGAACCGCGTCCCGGAACGCTGTACGTGGTGTCCACCCCCATCGGGAACATGGACGACATCACGCTGCGCGCGCTGCGCGTGCTGCGCGCCGTGGATCTTATCGCGGCCGAGGACACGCGCACGACGCGCAACCTGCTGCGGCATCACGGCATTGACACCGACTGCATCAGCTATTTCGCGCGCAACGAGGCGCAGCGCATTCCCGTGCTGCTCGCGCACCTGCAGTCCGAGCGCTCACTGGCCGTGGTCTCCGATGCCGGCACGCCGGGCATTTCCGATCCCGCCGCGCTGCTGATCGCCGCGGCCATCGAAGAAGGCATTGAAGTCATTCCCATCCCCGGCGCCTCGGCGGCGCTGGCGGCGCTCACGGCAAGCGGACTGCAGATGGACCGCTTTCATTTCGAGGGCTTCCTTCCCATCAAGAAGCGGCGGAAAACCCGCATCGAATCCCTGGCGGCTGAGACGCGCACGGTGATACTGTACGAGTCCGTGCATCGCCTGCTCAAAACGCTGCGCGAGCTGCACGCGGTGCTCGGAGAGCGGCGCGTGTCCGTCTCCCGCGAAATCACAAAGAAGTTCGAGGAAACCGTGCGCGGATCCTTCGACGAAGTCATCGCCCATTTCGAGGCGCGACCCCCGAAAGGGGAATTCGTCATCGTCGTCGAGGGCGCACGTCAGGTGAAAGAACACGATGAAAAGAATTGAAAGGAGACCCATGAGACACTTCCCCATCATTCTTCTCGCAATTGTGCTCATCCTCCCTGCCTGCGGGTCACAGAACGGCATGCAGGAAGAAATCGTCGGCAGCTGGGATATGCTGCAGGTGCTGCGTGACGGCGAGGACGTCACCGCCGAGCACGATCCGAAAAACACGCGCGCGATCACCTTCAATGAAGATGGGACCTTCATGAGTGAGGGCTTCCCCGTCGGCACGAACACGGGTACATGGTCGATAGACCCCGAAACGAAGGAGCTGTTCATAGACAGCGACGCAGGTGAGGACGACGACAGCTACTGGATCGTCAGCATCGAGGGCGACCGCATGACCTGGAAAGGCGCACGTGATTTCGCCATGGGCTTCACACTGATACACGAGCGGATTCCGCAGTAGGACTGCCTACTCTATCGGGGTTTTTACTTCCACCGCCACCGTGCGGCAGTAGAACCTGCCCTCGGGCAGATCGTTGTCGTACAGCTCGGGCGCCTCGTCGATCCGGTCGGTGGAGCCCGTGATGTCCACCGAGGAAGTGGGTTTGATGGCCTGGGCGACCACGCATCGATGCCGGATGGGCATGCGCAGCCCTACGCGGTCGTCTGTGCGTTCTCCGTCCGCTCTCCCGGAGTCCTGCTGCGGTCGAACAAGTCGTAGAGCACGGGGATGACGACCAGCGTCAGAAAAGTTGATGCCGTCATTCCACCGATCACCGCGACGGCGAGGGGTGAGAAGCGTTCGGCACCGAGCGCCCACTCGAGGGCGAGGGGCAGCATGCCGACGATGGTGGAAAAGGAGGTCATCATGATGGGACGAAAGCGTGCGGCGACGGAGGTAATAATGGCTTCTTTTCGCTCCATTCCTTCTGCACGGCGCTGCCCGATGAAATCGATGAGTATGATCGCATTGTTCACGACGATGCCGACGAGAAGTATCAGTCCGACCATCACCGGCATTGAGACGGGCATACCCGCGAGCCACAATGCGACGGAGACGCCGATGAGACTGAGCGGAACGGACATCAGAACGGTGATCGGGTGGATGAAGGAGCGGAACTGGGCGACCAGCAGCAGGTACACCGCGATCAATGCGATTCCGAGAGCGGAGAGTAATTCACTGCGCGATTCCCCCATATCCTTGTCTTCCCCTTCCAGTGCAATGGAATATCCTTGAGGGACACGCATCGAGGCCACGGCGGTCCCGACATCCGCGGTGACAAAATTCAGCGGGCGTCCGCCGTGCAGTGCAAGTATCTGCAGTGTCGGCTGCAGATTGTCGTGTTTGACGAGACCCTGCACACGCACCTCTCTTCCCTCGAGTATCGTTCCGAGCGGCACCACGTTTGCATCCATCGGGGAGATACTGCGCACATTCCATACATCAGCCGGGTAGCGGCGGAACTCCTCCGCATAGCGCACCCGTATCGGCGTGTCCTCGCCGGATGCCGCGCGCAGTACTCCTGCGGACACTCCGTCGAGTGATTGCAGCAACGCGCGCGCCGCATCCGAGGGAGAGAGTCCAAGTTCTCGCGCCCGTTCCGTATGTATTTCCAGCGTCGTGCTTTTCTGGTCCCGTCTCCAGCTGCGATAGGGATTGACCACGCCTTGCACCCGTGCAACGGCAGCGAGCACATCGTCACCAAGACGGTCGAGTACAAGGGGATCATCTCCTTTGATGCTCACGACGATGGAGGAGGCCGTGGTCGCCTTGGCGGTACTGCCGGATTCACGGAGAACGAAATTCTGAATATCGGGCAGCTGACGGAGTTTCGTGCGCAGACGATCCTGAATCTCCCATATCGATTCCTCCCTCTCCGTTCTCGGCGTCAGTGTCAGGGAAATGAAACCCTGTGTCGGCCCCTGGACGCCGCCCCCGCCGAAAGAGTGCATACCCGGCTCGAAGCCCATCTGGTTTGAAATACGCAGCACCTCCTTCTCCTCCAACACGATATTTTCCACCTCTTTCATCACCGCTTCCGTACCATCCAGCGAGGTACCCGAGGGCGTCTCCACCGTCAGGAAGCTCGACCCGCTGTCCATTTTCGGCAGCAGTTCCATCCCCTGTCCACGCAGCATGACAAGTCCGATGACGAAAAGCAAGGTTGCGAGCAGCATGACCGCCCACCGTCGCCGCAGGGCATGGGTGAGCATCCAGAGATACGCATCACGCAATTTTTCCATCATGGAATTCCATGGAGCGGCAGCTTTTTCGGCCAGCTTCTCGAGGCGTCCCCTCTTCCCTGTCATCAGCATCGTGAGGATGGGTACGAGTCCGAGCGAAACAATCAGGGAGGAGAGAAAAGCGATTATCAGTGTCGAGGCGAGGGGACCGAAGGTTTTTCCGATGAAGCCATAGAGGAAGAGCAGGGGAATCAGGACGGTGACCGTCGTCGCGACGCCGGCAACGACAGCGAACTGAATTTCATTGGCACCTTTTACTGCTGCGTCGAATGCGGAGAGGTTTTCCTCTTCCTGCCTTCGCGTGATATTCTCCAGTACGACGACGGATGCGTCGACCACCATGCCCACGGCGAGAATGATGGCCGTCAGCGTCACCATGTTGACCTCGATGGCGAAGAACTTCATGCCCGCGAAGGTGAGGAGGAAGGACATGGGCATGGAAACAGCGACGACGAAACCGCGCCGTATGCTCGCCAGGAAGAGAAAGATGATGGCCGTGGCCAGGAGCAGCGCCTGCCACACGCTGCCGAGCATGTTGTTGACGACCTGCCGGGTGAAGGATGCCGATTCCTCAGCCTCGATGATTTCCAGTTCGGGGTATCGCTCCTGTATCTGTCGAACCCTGTCCTGTGCGCGCTCCACCACGGCAACGGTATTGGCATCGTCCTGTTTGAATACCTGCATGGCGATGGCGGATTTCCCGTTGACGCGAAAGCGCGCCTGGTCTTCGGAAGCGCCTTCCCGTACACGTGCGATGTCCCGCAGCAGGACGCGTCCATTCCCCGCCGTCGTGACAACGACGTTCTCGAGGTCCCTTATACTTCCGCCCTGTTGATCGACGCGAAAGGTATGTTGCTGACCCTCGCTGACAATCTGTCCCGCCGGAACACTTATGTTCTGCGTGCGGATGGCCTGCACGATGGCCGGGAGGGAGAGGCGATGCGCCTCGAGACGATCCCGCTGCAGGTCGACGGTGATTTCCGGCCGGGAACCCCCGAATACGTCGATGAGCGCGACGCCGGGGAGTCGCTGCATCTCGGGTGCGAGCACATCCTCCGCCAGGCGGCGTACCGAGACCAGGTCTCCTCCGCGTATGCCGAGCGTAAGGACGGGACGATCACTGGTGGAGAACTTCAGCACCTGCGCTTCCCCGATTTCGGACGGCAGGGAAGCGCGGATGGTGGAGATCGCATTCTGTACGTCGACGGCAGCGAGATCCACAGACACATCGTAGTTGAACTCTATCGTCACAAGCGACATTCCATCCTGTGAAGTGGATGTGACGTGATACACGCCTTCGAGTGATGCGCATTCTTCCTCGATCGGTTCTGAAAGGCGGTCCGCCACATCCTCCGCGGCGGCGCCGGGCCAGGGTGTGAGCACGTTCACAACCGGCGCGGCCGTTTCCGGAAAGAGCTGTATTGGCAACGTCACATAGGCGAGGACGCCGAAGACCACCGCAGCGATCGTGACTGCATACGCAGTGTATCGATTGTTGAGTGTGAAATCCGACAGTGTCATTTCCGCACCTCCCCGACTTCGACTGGAAGCACGCGGAGACTGTCGCGGAGTTTTTGCAGGTTCGATACGGCGACGTCGTCACGGCCATTCCACGGGAAGCGCACTTCGAGCAGGGTCCCGTCCTGAATACCCACCTCCACGTTCTGGCGAATCACCGTGTCGTCTCTTACGAGAAATACGTGGGGATCTTTGTCCGGGTCGGCGACCGCGCTCGAGGGAAGCGCGAGGGCCTCTTGCGCCTCCCGGAGGATGAAGTCCACCGGCAGCGACACTCCGTTTCGATGTTGCAGACGCCGAGCGTCCTGCAGGCCAATGCGCACGGTGAAGGTGCGCATGGGCATTTTGCTGCTCGCCGCGACCTCGCGCACCGCAGCACGAAGGATTTCGTCCTCTCCCGTATGGACCTGCACCGGCGTTCCGACCACGATTCCGCGCTGCATGTCCCCTTCGATTACATCGACGCGGAGTTCCGCCACATCGTCGCCGAGCAGGAGCAGCGGCTGTCCAGGCATGACATGCTGTCCCGTTTCGACAAGGCGACGAAGAAGCGTTCCGTTCATCGACGCGTGCTCGGCGGACTTCCGCAGCCGTGCAGTGGCTTCACGCAATGCCGCTTCCGCATTGGCGCAGGCCCTGCGTCCGGCCTCCACATTGTCTTCCGATACGGCGCCCTGTTCCAGAAGGCGTTCATCCGTTTTGCTTCTGCTGCACCAGTAGTCGCGCTCGCTGCGCAGCCGCTGCACGGCTTCCTCCAGTTCGGGAGCATCGAGCTGCAGCAACAGTTCTCCCTTGCGTACGCGCTCCCCTTCCTCCCTTGCGATCGCGGCGACCGTTCCCTGTATCTGTGCGATGATCTGTATTTCCGTTTTCGCATGTACTGTCGCGAGATAGGGAAGCCGCAGCGCCAGATCAGTGCGGATTGGCTGCGTGACGCGTACGGCGACGGGAGCTTCGTCCGTGTCGGTATTCTCCTGCGTGCAGCCCGCGAGCGTGAGCAGCGCCGACAGGATGATGAGAAGCCGCTGTGTGCTGATTACTTTCATTCCTCTTGTTCTCCGAGCAGTGTTTCTATGCGTTCCTGAGTCAGGCTTCCGTGCAGTGCATGCCAGCGGAGCACCGCCGTGAGCATACCGTAGAGGTAGGTCCGCTCCTGCATGCGCAGCTGCAGCAGCTCGTTCTCCTGCGTCATCAATTCTGCAATTGTCAGTCGGCCAGCCGCATGCAGCTGCTCCTGAGCGCGAAGGAATTCCATTTTGCGCTGCACTGCTTCGTCCGCCATTTCACGTTGACGAAGATTCACCTGCCACCGTTCGCCGGCAACGCGTGCCTGCGCGTGAAACTGCAATTCGACCGCCTGCAAATGATATTCCGCAGCCTGCGTCTGCTCCTTCGCTCCGCGCAGTCCTGCAATGCGCCTTCCCCCGTCGAACAGGGGAATCGAGAGGCGCAATCCCGCCGCCCATTCTCCTGCGGGATCCCAATTCGTCGCCCCGGAGCGGTAGTTGTAAAGCGCGAAGGCGTTGAAATCCGGGAGAAAACTCTTCCACGCGAGCGCCTCCATCGCCTCGCGCTGCTGAAGCCGCGCCTGCGCAGCCATGAAATCCGCATTCTTTTCCGCCCGTGGAATTGCTGCGGAATCGACGCGCGCTGCCGCCAGTGCACGCTCCAGCTGCAGGTCTCCCACATAGGGCGCGACGGCTTCGCGTGCGCCCGTGAGCTGGCCCAGCTGCCACGCGATCTCCTGCTCCCTCAGTTGCAGCGACATACTGTCCGCCGCGACGGCCGCCATCTCCGCGTCGATGAGGGAGCGCTGCGCCTGCGTCGATCGTCCCTCATCCAGCAGTGCGCTGATATCCTGCCGCCGTTTTGCGAGCACGGTCCGCCTTTCACGGAGCAACTGCTGTTTATCGTTCAGCTCCGCGGATTTTATATACAATCCCGCGAGCTGTTCGAGCACTTCCTGTCGCGTCCGCCTGCTCTGTGCGGCACTCTCTGCCATGGCCGCTTCCGCCATGTCCACTCGGCCGGACGTACGTCCCCCGCTCCAGAGCGGGAGGGTGAGCTGTACGTTGCTGTCGAATATCCTGTCATCGAGCGGCGGAAAAACACCGGCCTGGTGTATGGGAAAAATGATATTCGCCTCCTGGTACCAGGTGTATGACGTCGAGGCCGTGATGCGCGGCAGATGTCCGCTGCGTGTTTCACGCAGGCCTGCTTCGGCGACACGGTGCTGCGCGTCGACGCTGCGCAGCGTCGCATTTCTTTCCAGCGCCCGTGACATCGCCGCGCGGAGCGGGAGCTGCTGTGCCCGACCACCGTGCCACGGCTGCAGCAGCTGCACGGCACAGAGCAGCATGAATATCGTTGCGCCCTTCCGAGGCGACGCGCCCGCAGCGCGCTTTATCACTTCTGCGATCATGCCCTTTCCTTGCATATCCGTTTTCAGTTCTCATTTCGTGACATATCTCATTCCCGCGTTATGATTCGTCTCAGCGTTTCCCACATCGCACGACCCTGCAGTTCGAGGTCCGAGCGAAAGCGTTCGAGGCGCCAGCGAGTCACCAGCATGCGCAGACTTCCGACGATAATGATGGTCAACTCCTGCACGCGCATGTCCTCCCGGACCTGTCCGTGCAGCCTTCCTTTTTCCAGCAATGACTGCAGGATCTCGAGATTAAGATTCATGATCGAATACACCGTGTCCGCCAGCCGGCTGTCGTTCTGGAAAATTTCCTCGGAAAACACGACGTCCGCCAGATATGGTTTCGCTGCGAACGTGCGGAAATGCGACATGAACAGGAACTCGATCTGCTGCAGCGGATCGTCCGGCATATCACGCAGTCTGGTGTGAACCTCGACCGCATTCTGTCGGAACATCCCGAGTATCGCCGCCAGGATGTCGAGTTTGCTCGGGAAATGGCGATACAGCGCCGCTTCGGTCACGCCGATGCGCGCTGACAGCTTCTTTATCGTGAGTTCCTGAATACTGTGCTCTGATATCAGACGAATGGCTGCATCGACGATTTCCCGCTGCCTCGGTGTCAACGTATCCGCAGCCATATCACTATCATTCTGACGATCCGCCGCTTTCTTTGTTTCTTCGTACATAAATGTGAATTCCGCTGAATGTATGTGAGCGTTCACTGACAATATAATCGCAGCGAAGTGAAAAGTCAAGAGCGTAAAGTTCTGCGGGCGGCGATTGGTTTTGCTTGGTATCATGCGATTTGCGATAATTGCCATGAATCACTCCATGAATTATCCGCAATCGAGGAGAGAGAATAGCCTATGCTGCCATCCTATACGATGTCATTCGACGGTGCGCTGCTCAACCGGGGTTTCTGGCTGTACATCTGGGACATCCGCGGACCGAAGGGACGCTACCTGTATGTCGGACGGACCGGGGACAGTTCCTCGCCCAACGCCTCCTCACCCTTTCGCCGCATCGGTCAGCACCTGGATTTCAGTGAAAACGCCAAGGCGAACGCCATGGCGCGGCAGCTGATGCACGTCAATGTGTCCCCGGCCGATTGCACGTTCGAGATGACTGCCGTCGGTCCTCTCTTCCCCGAGCAGAAGAACTGGGACAAGCATCAGGTTCACCGCGACCGCACGGCCGGACTGGAGAAGGCCATCGCCGTGACGCTCAATGGACGTGGTTACACGGTTCTGGGCTCACATGGTTCGCAGTCCGATCTCGACATGAAGCTCTTCTCCGAAGTCCTTGAAATCCTCGACCGGAAATTCCCGCTGATGCAGCTGCCGTGACGACAGCGGCTGAAGGACGATTGCAGTACCATGCGAGGAGCTTTTTTCTCCCCGCGCTTCTCATGCTTCTCCCTCTGTTCACCCTTTCTGCACAGGACAGTATGCGCACAGTGACCGTATTCGATTTCTCGCACCCGGAAAGCACCGAACGGTGGCGCTCCGTTGACGACGTGGTAATGGGCGGTGTCTCCGCGAGCCGCTTGGTTTTCGTCCCTGATGGACACGCCGTTTTTTCCGGTACGTTGTCACTGGAAAACAACGGGGGATTCGCATCGGTACGCAGCGTGCCGGGGAAATACGCGCTCGGGGATTTCGATGGCCTGCGGCTCCGCATCCGTGGCGACGGCAGGACCTACCGCTTGCGGCTGCGCATGGACGAAGGATTCGACGGCGTCGCGTACCAGGCAGCTTTTCCCACCGAAGTCGGCGCATGGACCACGGTCGATATTCCCTTCTCCTCGTTCCGGGCTACCTACCGCGGACGGGATATTCCGACCGCTCCGGCACTCGATGCGGGGAACATCCGCCAGGTCGGTTTCATGATCGCGGACAGACAGGAGGGAGCTTTCCGGCTGGAGATCGCATTGATCACCGCGACGCGATCGTATTGACATTCACCCCGCTGTTCGCGAAACTGCATCATGATACTCACTTACGCCTCGCAGGGAAGCGACTCGGACGTCCTTCTCCTGATACTTTACATTTTCCTCGCCCTGGTCTTTTCTTTCCTCTGCTCCATCGCCGAAGCGGTACTGCTGTCCATCACACCCTCGTACGTTGCGGGACTCCGAGAGAAGAATCCGAAACTCGCCGCGCTGCTGTACCGACTGAAGCAGGAAAACGTGGACCATTCCCTCGCGGCCATTCTCACGCTCAACACCATCGCGCACACCGTCGGGGCCATCGGTGCCGGTGCGCAAGCCACAATGGTTTTCGGCAGCGCATGGTTCGGCGTCTTCTCCGCCGTGATGACGCTGATGATACTGCTGCTCTCGGAGATCATTCCGAAAACACTCGGCGCCGTGCACTGGCGCGCGCTGGCAGGACTGACGGCGCGCTTCGTACGTGCACTCATTTTCCTGCTGTATCCGCTGATCCTGCTGTCCGAGCAAATCACGAAATTGATTGCGCGCGGGAAAAGAATTCATGCGTTCAACCGTGACGAGTTCGTGGCCATGGCGGCGGTGGGTGAGGCATCCGGGCAACTCAACGCACGGGAGTCGGGCATCATTCACAACCTGTTCCGCTTCGATTCCCTGCGCGCCCGCGACATCATGACACCGCGCACGGTGATTCGTGCCCTGCCGGAAAACCTCACAGTGGAAGAGGCGCTGGAAGGCAGTATCGCGTCGCCATTTTCACGTCTCCCCGTGTACGGAAAAAACCTTGACGATGTGACGGGCTTCGTTCTGCGCAGCGACATGCTGCTCGCCAAAGCCGAGCAGCGCGGCAGCATCGGACTTTCGACGCTGCGCAGGGACCTGCTTTCCGCTCCCGCGGAAACTTCGCTTTCCAACCTCCTGCAGCTTCTGCTGGACCACCGCAGCCAGATCGCCCTGCTGGTCGACGAGTACGGTGGGACCACAGGACTGGTCACGCTCGAGGACGTGGTGGAAACACTGCTCGGCCTGGAGGTCGTCGACGAGATGGATACTGTAGAGGACATGCAGGCGCTGGCGCGGGAAATCTGGTCCCGCCGTGCCGCCGCCATCGGTATCGATACCGAATCCCTCGAATAAGCACACGCCCGTCACCGGGCATACCCAGACCTGCGTGCATCCCGGCGGCGCCGGCTGCCCCGGTTTGCGATTGACATACCTGCTGTACATTTTTCAGCCGATCCATACAACACGCACCGTTCAACGCTCGGAGGCTTCCCCTGGCACGCTCATTGAATATCGGAATCGTCGGCGGTTCGCTGGCGGGATGCTCGGCGGCCATACTGCTCGGACGCGCGGGACACCAGGTCACCGTCCACGAGCGCTCCTCCGGCACCCTGCAGGGCCGCGGCGGCGGCATCGGCACCACGGCTGCCGTGCTCGACGCACTGAAAAGAAACGACGTTATTGACGAGAATTTCCCTCAC
>JAVVFP010000653.1:0-1827 GCA_032250495.1 Bacteroidota bacterium
CACCTCGACCATGAGTCCGTCGAGTCCGGCCGCCATCGTGGCCGCGGCTAGCGCGGGAATGAGGCGGGGATTGCCCGTGGCATGCGAGGGATCGATGACGACGGGGAGCTGTGTCTCCTGCCGGGCGTACAGCGCTCCGGCGAGGTCGAGGGTGAAGCGGGTCTCGTTCGAAAACGTGCGGATGCCGCGTTCGCAGAGCACGACCTGTTCGTTGCCGCCGACGATGATATACTCGGCCGCGAGCAGCCATTCCTTTATCGTGGCCGCGAAGCCGCGCTTGAGGAGAACGGGTTTGCGCAGCGCGCCGAGCATTTTCAGCAGGGCGGTGTTGTCCATGTTGCGCGAGCCCACCTGGAAGGCGTCCACCCAGGGCTCCATCGCTTCGACATCGCGTTCGGAGAGCACCTCGGTGATCATGGGCATGCCGGTCGCGTCCGCCGCCCGGCGCATGAGTTTGACTCCCTCGAGGCCCAGTCCCTGGAAGGTGTACGGGGATGTGCGGGCCTTGAAGGCGCCGCCGCGGAGCACCTGTGCGCCGTGGGCGGAAACGAGGGACGCGGCTTCCGCGATCTGCGTTTCCGATTCGATGGCACAGGGACCGGCGATGACCACGAAGCGGTCGCCGCCGATTTCTATGTCCTTGATCCGCACACGCGCGCGCGGGAGCATTCCCCCGGGCTTGTCAGCGGGGTGGTCGGTCACAGGTGCGGTCTCTTTATGAAGGTTCGTGATATTCACTTTCGTCGCTTGCAGTTCTCGACATTTACAAAAATCAGCATATCGCACCACTTAAACAACGAAAGAGGGATAATTCGTTCACACCGGCAAAGGTCAGATATTGAGTTGCCCGAAAAGGCGGATATCCGATCCGTTGACGCCCGCGGCATCCGGGGACAGCAGGTGACTGATGGTGGCGGCGATCTGCTCCGGTGTGACCCATTTCGGAACATCATCCTCCGAACCCCATTCCAGGTTGGCCTCGGTTTTGATGATGCTGGGCAGGATGCAGTTCGCCGTGACGCCGAAGCCGCGTCCTTCATCGGCGAGAATTTTCGTGAGAGCGGACACGCCCGCCTTCGCCACGCCGTAGCCGGCCTGGGAGGCGGCGGGCTTGACCGAGGCCATGGCGCCGATAGTGACGACGCGTCCCTGCTCCCGCGCGCGGAATTCCTTCATCACCAGGCGGCTGAAGAGGAAAAGTGAGCGCAGGTTGAGATTCATGAGGAAATCCCAGTCCTCGATCGTCGTTTCGTCGATGGACTGGAAGCCGCGGATGCCGCCGAGCAGGTGCACGAAGCCGTAAAGGTCCTCCTGCTCCGTGGCGGTGTCCACCACGCGCGTTACCTCTTCGTCTTTCATCAGGTCGGTCTCGAGCAGCAGCAGCTGATCGCGCTGCTGCGGGACGATATGCGCGCGCAGTTTCTGCGCTTCTTCGACGGTACGGTAGGGGACGACGCAGCGGTAGCCGTCGGCGATCAGGCGCAGCGTGACCGCGCTGCCGAGTCCCCCGCTGCCGCCGGTAATGAGTACGGTTTTCATAATCTCTTTGCTGATGGTTCGTACGACATGTATTTTTCATGATAGGAAACGTCCACATACGCCGCAAGGTGCGAATGACATTAGAAGCAGGCAGACGGGACCGATGAATATCGCGTGGGATATGCTGCTGGCCGTGGGGGCGGGTGGCGGACTCGGCGCCATGCTGCGCTTCGCGGCGTCCGGTGCGGTGTATCGCTGGACAGGGGAGGATTTCCCTTACGGAACATTGCTGGTGAATGTGCTGGGCTCGCTGGCGCTGGGCTTTATCGCGCAGCTCTCGGAGACGCG
>JAVVFP010000654.1:0-1823 GCA_032250495.1 Bacteroidota bacterium
GGAAGGTCCCGCTCTCGTGCGCGAGCTTCTCGATCTCGGTGTGGGATTCACCGCAGCTGACGCGCGCCGCTTCCATCTCGGCCGTGAGGGCGGGCACTCGCGCAATCGCATCGTACATGCCCGTGATTATACCGGCAGGGAGGTCGAACGCGTTCTCGTCGAATCGGTACGCAGCCATCCGAATGTCACGGTGTTCGAAGACCACATCGCCATCGACCTGATTACCGAGCACAGCCTGAAGGATCGTCCCGCTCTGCGTCCGGACGATATTCACTGCTGGGGCGCCTACGTGCTGGACAAGAATACCGGCGAGGTCGTACCGTACCTCGCGCATACCACGGTGATCACCACCGGGGGCTGCGGCCAGGTGTACCTGCATACGACGAACCCGGAAATCGCCACCGGAGACGGGGTCGCCATGGCCTATCGTGCAGGAGCCCGCGTCGCGAACATGGAATTCATCCAGTTCCATCCCACCACGCTGTTTCATCCCCAGGCCCGCTCCTTCCTCATTTCGGAAGCCGTGCGTGGGCACGGCGCCTTCCTCCGCAACAGGGCGGGCGCGCGCTTCATGGAGAAATACGACGAGCGGCTCGAACTGGCTCCGCGTGACGTCGTCGCACGTGCCATCGATGCCGAGCTCAAGCGAAGGGGGGAGGAAAGCGTGTATCTCGATCTGCGCCATCTCGACGCGGAGGACGTCAGGCAGTCCTTCCCCAGTATTTACACCAGGTGCCGCGACGTCGGCATCGACATCACGACCGACCTGGTCCCCGTCGTTCCCGCCGCACATTATTCCTGCGGCGGCGTGATGACCGACAGGGACGGACATACGAATATCAAGGGACTTTTCGTCGCAGGTGAGGCGGCGATGACGGGCCTGCACGGGGCGAACCGCCTCGCGAGCAACTCGCTGCTCGAAGCCCTCGTGTTCGCGAACCGGGCAGCCCGGGCGACGAGGGACGAGCGTTTCGACCCACCGCCCGCGGGAGAGATCGCCGAGTGGGATGATACCGATACATACAATACCGAGGAATGGGTGCTCATCTCGCACAACCGCCGGGAAGTTCGCACGTTGATGTGGGATTACGTCGGTATCGTCCGTTCGAACCTGCGCCTGCAGCGCGCACGTCGTCGCATGGACCTGGTGATGCGGGAGGTGGAGGATTTATACAAGCGCACACGCGTCTCGGAAAAACTCATACAGCTGCGCAATCTCACGCTGCTCGCCAGTCTCATCATCGACAGTGCCATGCGCCGCGAAGAGAGCAGGGGACTGCATTTCACCACGGATTTTCCGCAGGTGGACCCCGCTCTCGATCGCGCGGACACCGTGCTTTCGGTCTTCGACCGACCGTCTGCTTGATGTCCGCTCCGCACTGCATGCGCGGATTTTTCCACCATCCCGCTCCAGCAAATTTCATATACTTCGCACATGTCCGACAATATCCTCACCATCTCGCAGCTCACCCGAAGGATCAAGGATACGCTCGAGCGCCAGTTCGGGACGGTGTCCGTCGCGGGTGAAATATCCAATTTCCACAGGCATTCCTCTGGACACTGGTACTTCACTCTCAAGGACGCAGACGCCCAGCTCTCGGCGGTGATGTTCCGCGGGCATACGCAGGCGGTTTTCTTCCGGCCGGAAAACGGTATGGAGGTGGTCTGCACGGGGCGGCTCAGCGTCTACGAGCCCCGCGGAAACTACCAGATCGTGGCCACCGAAATGCAGCCGCGCGGTGCAGGCGCCCTGCAGATCGCCTTCGACAAGCTCAAGAGGAAATTGCACGACGAGGGCCTGTTCGATGACGCCCGGAAACGTC
>JAVVFP010000655.1:0-1817 GCA_032250495.1 Bacteroidota bacterium
GCCATGCACCCGATGCAGAGCAAGGCGCTCGGATACCGCCCGGACCCTGCGAAGAAACGGGAACTCCAGGAGGAACTGCTCGACATCGCACAAGCGCGTAAGGCGAATGAAAGCGACGAGCCCATACCGACGATGATCAACGAACTCACCAGCCTGTTCAGAACGCTTTCGGTCACCGCTCGCGCCCTGGACCGCGAAGGGAAATTCCGCGATGAGATACAGGCGGAATTGACGCGCTTCAACGGCACCGATGCGGTTCGCAGCGACGAAGGGGGGAAAATCATGAACGCCATGAGCGGCGTCTACCAGATGTACGCGCTCCTCGCAAAAATGAAGTTTCTCGGACAGCCGGAGAAGCAGGAGGAGATACAGGAAATCAACGACATCACGGTAAAAAGTTTCCGACCGGGCGCACCGGCCGTCGACGCCGCTGCCGCGATCGCAGACGCCTGTTACAATCTTACGTCGATGATCATGCAGGAAATTGATTCGGAAAACCGATTCGACGCTGCCTTCACTCATATCGAGCGGCAGTACGAACAGGGTGTGCAGGTCGCGAAGAAGGAGGAGGACCACTACATCAACGGCATGTTCCGCACTTTTGAAATATCCCAGCTCTGGGCTCTCTCTCTCAACCCCGAACGAGAAGACGATGTCTCGAAAATGAATCAGGGTGTCAGCGACGAGAGCGCGGAAGCGGAAACGGTCGGCACACAGATGGGGATCGCGACCCGCTACCTGTTTTTCATTTCCTACGTCATCGCAGAAGATACCGTCGAACTGACGCTCTGAAGTACCAGACTCCATGTCCGACTACAACGTACACACCATTTCCCTGCTCGAGCAGGCGAATACCTGGAAGCAGCTCCATGCCGCCGCGCAGGATGCCACGCTGTTTTCGTCGGGTGCGTATCTCTGTAGTCTGGCGCGGCATTTCCATCGCGAACCGACCGCGGTTGTGCTGATGCGCGACGACAGCCCCGTCGCGGGCATCCCCCTCCTCCTTCGTCGCCGCGGCGTTCTGCGCACCGCCCCGCCCCTCCCTTTGACGCTGTACACCGGTATTCTGACCGTGGCGGACACACGTCTCTGGCAGCAGGATCTCCCGATGCTGCTCAGAGCCGTCGAACGCCGCTGTCACTTCGTCTCGTTGAGCGTTGCACCGGCAGAGGAAACACTGCAGGCCTTCGGCGCACGGCAGTGGACAGTGCAAAAGCGTGTGAACCGCTGTCTGACCCTGCACAGTGAAGATGAGCTCTGGGAAGGCTACAGCCAGTCCCTCCGCCGGAAAATTCGACGTGCCTCCGAGAACGATCTGCGAATCGACACCGATCCCCTGCCCCAGACGCTCGCCGACTGCTACGGAGAGAGTTACCATCGGCACGGCATACTGCCGCCCATCCCCGTGCCGGAAATCCAGCGCTGGCTTGCGGATCTCTCCCGTCAGGGCCTCGTCCGGATGTATGCGGCGCGACGCGCGGACGGCCGCTGCGTCGCCACACGAGCACTGATACGCGACGGCGAAACAATGTATGACTGGCTTGCCGGATCCAATCCCCCCATCGCCCCGTCGGGGTCACACTGGCTGCTGCACCTCCTGCTGACCCGGGCGATCGACGAGGGATGCACACGCTTCGATTTCATGGGGGCGAATACTCCCGGGGTGTCCGATTTTAAACGGAGTTTCGGGGGCAGAGAGCAGCAATACGTCGAAATGGAATGGTATCGCCCCGCTTTGCTGAAACAGGTCAACAGGCTGCGGACACGTCAGCGTCAGCGCCGGAGGGGCCTGTGATGTTGCTGACCACACGTGCTCT
>JAVVFP010000656.1:0-1809 GCA_032250495.1 Bacteroidota bacterium
CGACTACATCCTCGACGGACAGACCTTCGACCTGGCCGGCGTCACGTCAATGCGCGATAATCCGCGGCACATACACACCAATCCCTTTGTCAGCTACAACTATCACAACAAGGGGAACATCGCGTCCATGGTGGACGTGGTGGTGCTCGGCGCGACGGAAGTGGACGTCAACTTCAACGCCAACGTGGTCACGCACTCCGACGGACGCCTGCTGCACGGCATCGGGGGCTGGCAGAACTGCCTGTTCTCGAAATGCACCATCCTGCCCATCCCGAGCTTCCGCGACCGCATCCCCGTCATCGTCGACGAAGTGACCACGCTCTGCGGTCCGGGCGAGCTGATCGACGTCATCGTCACCGAGCGCGGCATCGCCATCAATCCCCTCCGCACCGACCTGATCGCCGCCACACAGGGTTCCGGCCTGCCCATTCGTCCGATAGAGGATATCAAGTCCGACGTCGAAGCCCTCTGCGGCGGCGCGCCCGACAAGCCCGTCTTCACCGACAACGTCATCGCCGCCATCAAGTGGGTGGACGGGACGGTGATAGATATAGTAAGACAGGTTGGGGGCTGAGCTACTTGATAATCATGCGCGCGCCGGCGTAGTGGCGGCGGTAGTAGGAGTCTTCGAGCGAGGAGATGACCACGCCCGCGCTGGATGAGGCGTGAATGAAGCGGTCCCGGCCGAGGTAGATGCCGACATGCGTGATGCCGCGTCCCGCGGTGTTGGCGGAAAACACCAGGTCGGCCGGCGCGAGGTCCTCGCGCGAACGCTTGCGTCCCTTGCGGTACAGGTCGCGCGCACGGCGCGGAAGGCCGACGCCGTACTTCCCGAACACCGCGTTCACCAGTCCCGAGCAGTCCACCCCCCGTTTCGTATTCCCCCCGTAGCGATACGGCACTCCCAGCCAGCGATAGGATTCCGTCACCACCGCCCGCCGTCCGCTGCTGATATCCGCGGGCAGCGGCGGCGCCCCGACCACCGACGATGGCCTGCGTGCGGACGTCGTCGTCTCAGACGACGAGCAGGCCGCCAGCAGGAGGCCGGCGCAGACGATGATCATGATGGGTAGGCGGGATACAATCATATGTATTATCTACAGGTTACAGACGGAATATAAAGTAAATATTGAGATATGGAAAGCACTTGAACAGCAAACGGTGTCGCTCGGTTGACTGCTTTCTGGATGCATAGTTGAACACCCACACCTACCTTTGCAGATACAGAAACAGCCCGAACGTTTCATCCGGGCTGTTTGCTGTGCTCAATTTTTTGAGTTTTACCGCACGAGCATCATCTTTCGTTGTATTACTCCTTCATCGCTCATGAAGCGGTAGAAATACAATCCGCTCGGTAGATGTGCACTCTGCAGCACGACCGAGTGCACTCCGCGATCGTACTCCGCGTTTGTGAGCACTGCCACCACACGTCCCATGGCGTCGTGAACGCTCAGTCGCACGTGTGTGGCATCACCGAGTTTGAAGGTGAAGGAGGTGACATCGCGGAACGGATTGGGATAGTTCTGGTCGATCTCGATCCCCTCGGGGATCACTTTATCCCAGAAAGGAACTCGGTTGCTGATTTTCACTATCGTCGTATCCGCCAGTGCCAGGTTTAACCCGCTGTAGAGTTATGTCCGTGTCGAATCGTCCCAGACCGGAGATACGCCCCAGGAGCCGATCCAGAAATCGGGATCGGCCACCTGTGCGTGCAATGAGAGGGAGGAAAAAAACAATGCAATCATGATCGACATGGAAGGTCTCATGCTCACTGCCTCGTACTATGTGTTTTCAGGTCCGTCTATCGTA
>JAVVFP010000067.1:0-10368 GCA_032250495.1 Bacteroidota bacterium
ACCGAGCTGATGAAAGCTGAGGTACGACTCCGGGGTGAGCGTTCCAAACAGCAGAACGGCGGAATCGCAGCCCCGCTGCCGCAGGCGACGGAGCAGCGCGGTGCTGGAGAGTCCGGGCAGTGTCATGTCGAGGACGAGGACGTCCGGCTGTCCCACGCGGCAGCTGCGCAGCACTTCGTCTCCGCTCTGCGCGGTGGCGGTGACGAGAATGCCGCGGTCCTGGTTGAGGACGCGCAGCAGTCCCTCGCGAATCAGCGATACGGTGGTAGCGACACAGACGGTAATCATGGCCTAAGTATATCGGTCGCGGATGGGGAAAACAAGGGGAGTTTACGCCCGCGGCGTCCCCGACCGGACGCAGAGTCCGGCCGGGAACACGGGGCACAGGGGATTACCGGGTCAGGAGCATTTTGCGCTCAACCTGGGCGCCGCCGGCACGGATCATGTACAGGTACACGCCGCTGGGCAGGGTCAGGCCTGCGTCATCACGTCCATCCCACTCCATGGTATAACTTCCCGCGCCGAGCACGTTGCTCACAAGCGTGCGCACATGCCGGCCCATGGTGTTATAGATACGGAGTTCGACATGCTGTTCCACCGGGGTTCCGAAGGAAATCATTGTCGAGGGATTGAAGGGGTTCGGGTAGTTCTGCGCGAGCGTCACGGTCTGCGGCGCGGGCAGGGTTTCCTCCTCGAAATCCTTCGGCTTCTGCGTGGGCACGGTCACCACGGCGGATGCGCTGCTGGTATTCCCGGCCACGTCCGTCGCGGTATACAGCACCGTGTATGTCCGGGGACCGGTGATGTTCTTGGCGCGGAACTCGTAGTACTGGTCGAAAATACCCAGGGTGGCGTCGAGGACGTCACCGTTGATGTTTTCGTTGCTGGTGATGGACGTCAGCACGGCCGTTGCGCCCGGGACGTTGTCCCAGACTTCTACGGTGGCCTTGACCTCTTCCATCTGGTTATTGGCCGGCCAGAGGTACACGGGTGCGACGTTGACGGTGATCTGCGGATCCTCGTTGTCGATCACGGTGACGTCGAAGCTGCAGACGGCGATCTGGTTGCTGGCGTCGATGGCCATGTAGGCCACCGTCGTCGTACCGACCGGGAAGAAGTCCCCGCTGCCGAGTCCGTCGGTGCGAATGATTTCGTACTCGGAACAGCTGCTGGCGGCCGTGGGCGGCGCAAAGGTGACCACGGCGCCGGGAAGGCCGGCATCGGTATTCACCGTCATGTTGCCGGCGCAGGTGATACTGGGCGGATCACCGACGACGGTGACGATCTGTACGTCCGTCGAACGGTTGCCGTTGGCGTCGAGCGCGGTCCATATCACGCGGTGCGTACCCGCGGTGAGGGTGAGACCGGCGCTGTTGGTGACGTTGGGGACCGAGCAGTTGTCGTAGCTCGTGGCGCTGCCGAGGACGAGCGGATCCACGGTCCAGTAGCAGGTACCCGGGTCCACGCCGACCTCGATATTCGGCGGAGCCACCACGGTGGGCGGATTTGCGTCGAAGATGGTGACTTTCTGCACCACCTGGGTGGTGTTGCCTGCACCGTCCACTGCGGTCCAGGTGACGTCGGTGTCACCGATCGGGAAGTTCGCGGGCTTGTTGTTCGTCACGGTCACCCCCGTGCAGTTGTCGGAAGCCGTCGGCGTGCCGAGGCTCACCGAAGCGCCGTCACGCGAGCAGCTGCCGGTATCGGCGACCAGCGCGAGGTCCGCCGGGGCGAAGAGTATCGGCGCAGTGGCGTCGATCACGGTCACGTCCTGCGTCGAATTACTGCTGTTGCCCGACGCATCGATCACCGTCCACGTCACGGTCGTCGTTCCCAGCGGGAACGCCGCGGGGGCGTCGTTGTCGACCGAGTAATTGCAGTTGTCCGACACCGTCGGCACACCGAGCGTCACCTGGTTGAGCGGAATGCTGCACTGTGCGCCCACGGTGTTGATCGAAAGATCCGCCGGAGCGGTGATGGTGGGATTCGTCACGTCGTTGACCGTCACGGTCTGCGTTCCGACGGTCTGGTTGCCCTCATCGTCGGTGGCGGTCCAGAGCACCGTGGTCGTTCCCACCGGGAAGACGGCCGGTGCGTTGTTCGTGACCGTCACGCTGCCGCAGCCGTCGAAGGTCGTCGGCGTCCCCAGCTGTGCCGCGGTGAGCGTCGCCCCGCAGCTTGAGGTCGACGCGTTCACGGTCTTGTCGGAAGGCAGCGTGAGCGTCGGCGGCGTGTCGTCCTTGACGAGAACGCTGATCTGAATCTGCGTCTGGTTGTAGCTGTTGTCCACCGCGGTCAGCGTCAGGTTCTGGGAACCGATGTCCGCACAGGTGAAGGAGAGCTTGGACACGCTGGTGCTGCGGATGCCGCAGTTGTCATAGGCGCTGAGCAGCACGGTGTCCTTGACGATGGTGGTCGTTCCGCCCGCCGAATCCAGGTACACGGTAAAGGCGGGGTGGCCATTGATGATGGGACCGACATTGTCCAGCACGGACTGCACTTCGTATGCGCCGATGTCCGGTGTCGCCGTGAAGTTGTTGTCGCCATTGACGTTGCGCGGGAGTCCCCGCTGATCCGTCATGCCGCCGATACCGGCTGCATTCGCGGCGTCGATCGCCTCCGAGCAGATGAGCAGCGCATGTGTGCGCGTCGCACCGCCGTTGAGACGAAGATCGTCGAGTGCGGCGACGGCAGGATCGGAAGTGGTACCGGTGACGTCCGTCCCCGTCCAACCCGAACTGCCGTTGGTCTCACTGATGAGGTTATGTCCCTGCGACGTGGCGCTGCCGTGAACCTGGGGGCCGATGGCGGCACCGTTCTCGGCGATCAGCGTGCGTTTCGGGTTGAACGTTCCGCTCGTGTGCACGCCCCCGCCCTGCGTCGCGCTGTTGAAGGCGATGGTGGAGAAATCCGTCGACATGCTGCCTGCGCTGCGCAGTCCGCCGCCGTTGTTGTCGGCATTGTTGCCGCTGATTGTGCTGCTGGTCAGCGTGAGCGTACCGGCATTGTTGATTCCACCGCCGCTGGAAGCGTAATTGCTCTCCAGTGTGGATTTATTGATGGTGAGCGTCACGCCCGAAGCCACGGCGACAGCGCCGCCGTTGCCCGTGGCGGTGTTGCCGCGGAAACTGCTCATTGCGACAGTCGCCGCACCGCTGCCGAGGTACAGCGCACCACCGTCACCCCCCGCGGTATTGTCCGCGAAAGAGGACTGATCGATGAGCAGCACACCGCCGGCCAGTGCGACCGCACCGCCGTGAATGTAGGATTCACAGTGCAGGATACGGGTACCGCCGAGGCGCAGCGTGTCGAACTCCTGGTAAATGGCGCCGCCGCGTTGAATGGCAGTGCTCCAGTGAATGAGGCTGTTTTCTATGCTGAGCCAGCCGTAGGACTGGATGGCCGCACCGTCCACTGCGCGCCCCGAAGCCAGCGTGAGCCCGGAAAGCACGACCGACGCGGCGGTATCGACCACGAAGATGCGGTTGAGGTCGTTGCCGTTCAGCTCGAGATTGCTCAGTCCCGGTCCGTTGAGTATCAGGTCGTGACCGATCGTGATCTCACCGAGATGGAGAAAAATGGTGCCGGTCAGTCCCGCATCGAATATGATGCGGTCGCCGGCGGTGGAATATTCGATGGCTTCGCGCAGACTCGTGCCGGATCCGAGGGTCGGGTCCGCCGAAGCGTCCAGCTCATCGACGAGTGTCGTGACGGTATCGGTCACACCGGAAGGCACAGGCTGCGCTTCCGCTCGCGGCGAGGCGAGCAGACAAAGCAGCACGAAGGCCAGGCCGCCGGTGAGGACATGCCGTAGTTCTTTTGAAATTGCAGATCTCATCGTGATCCTGCTCCACTAGTTACTGATGTAGTGTGTCGCGGAGATCGACTGATGAATCATACAATGCCCGTTCGCTCCACGGCGGGACGAGAAGTCCCGACGCAGCCGCCGGCCGCTTTCGCGGTCAGCACGCGCAGGCAGTGCAGACAGTCAATCTCCAGCATCGCAGGGTATGGAGAGAGTCCGGTGACATGTGACTGTGGTGTATGACTGGACAAGTATACGCATATTGTACGCAGTTCGCATATACGCACTTGTGCGTATCCTGAGGGGGGATTGCAGATTGCAGATGACAGATGACAGATTGCAAACTTTCCTTCTTTCCTCACTCCTTCATCAGCTTCCGGGAACTGATGTTATCCGGTGTGATGAGAAGCAGGAAGAATGGACCGGACGTGCGGTTCTGCATTGACACTGACAGCTGCAGTTCTCCGGAGGAGATATTTCCCTCGTAGAGCACCGTCGTGCGTCCGAGGACGTCGCTGAGCATGACGCGTACGTGCCTGCCCGGGGGGCCGCTGAGCGCGCAGTGCAGTATGTCCTTCACCGGATCGGGCCAGGCTTCCATATGGAAGGCGGCGGGGACAGCGGGAGGAAACGCGTCGAGCGTCGTGACGAGAATTTCGTCGGATGTCGCCCGGCAGCCGTTTTCCGCCGTGATGACGACGGCGTATCGCCCGGTCTCCGTGACGTGCAGCACGCGGGATGTATCTCCCATCATGAGTATGCCATTGCGCAGCCAGCGGTAGGTTGCGGCAGGCGTCGATGTCAGGTCGTCGCCGCTGCGGGTGAGCACGGGCTTCGGCGGCGCGGGAAGCACCTCCACGGTCAGTGTATCCGAGCTTGCTCTGCAGCCGAATTCATCCGTGACGGTGACGCGGTAACCGCCGGCGTCGCGCACCTCGATGCGCTGCGTCGTGTCCCCGGTGTTCCATGCGTACTTCCTGTATCCCGGACTGGCGACCAGCCAGACCGACTCGTTGCTGCAGATAATGCGCGATCCCAGCGCAGTGACGGTGGGATCGGGCAGCGGATGCACGATGACGTCCACCGTGTCACTGAGACCGGTGTAGCCCGCGGAATCCTTCACGCTGCAGAAATAGGCGCCGTCTTCTCCCGTGACGATGCGCCGCGTGCTGTCGCCGGTGTTCCAGGCGTAGGACAGGTAGCCGTCCCCCGCGACCAGCGTCACCGAATCCCCGGCGCAGAGCTCGGTCGGCCCTTCGGCGGTGAGCGTGAAGGGGAAGGGATTGATTTCCACGGCGGGAATGGTGACGGCGACGGAGCAATGCGTGCTGTCGGCGTTCGCGCTGTGCACCGTCACGGAAACGGTGTACTGTTTTTCTTTGCGCGTGACCGGGTGGGAAATCTGCCAGCTTATCCCCTGCCCGTCGAGCGGACCGAACGGCCGCTGCAGCCGGCGCAGATAGCGGTCCGGCGCGTCCGCACCGGCCAGTGCGAGGTCGCCTTCGAGGGTGATACGGGCAAAAACGCTGTCCGTCGTCACGCCCCCCCTGTTCCGGACGTGGAGATGCAGCGAGAAGGGCATGGGGTTGTACGTGTCTGACTCCTCGTCTACGCCGATGGTATAGTAGACGAGATCGCACTCCAGTACCGGTTCGTCGACGTAGGGGTAGATCGTGACGTCGCTGCTGTCCGCGACAGGGATATGGCAGCCGCCGGAAAACGCCATGTCCGTTATCGCGATATCGCAGCGCGTGACCTGTGTCACCGTCGAGGCCCGGAAGTTGACGTAGAACAACACCGCCCAGTGCCTCAGCGAATCCATGGCCGGAGTTTGTATGCGCACGCCGCCAGGGACCGGCGTAACAGGAAGCGTCTGTCCTTCGAACACCGTTCCCGGACGCGTGTCGATGCCCGTGAAGTCGATGCACTGATCGTCGAAACGCAGGGTGAGCGTCAGCGGTGGCAGCGGTCCGGGCGGGGGAAGAAGGAAAAAGGGCATGGAGACCGTCGAATCGCTCAGGCATTCGGCATCGTCGAGGTGATAGCGTACGGAGGAAAAGCTGCTCGAATCCAGCGGCAGCTGCACGTCGATGCTGTCCGCCGCCGATCCGCCGCAGAACGGCGACAGCTCCAGTTTCACGTTATGCACCTTGCCGTCGCCGCAGAAGGGACGAAAACTCACCATGCACTCGCCGTCGACAGTCATGATGGTGCTGAGTTCGTCGTAGAGCTGCGCGAGATCCCCCGCGTTGGGCGAACGGAGGTAACGTCCCCCCGTGGTCTCGGCGAGCGACCTCAGCTCCGTATCGCTGATCGATCCGCCAATGCCGATGGTATATACTCTTATGCGGTTGCGGTTGGCCAGGGAGACGACGTCCGCCAGCGTGCGCGTCGAAGATCCTTCGTTCCCGTCCGTCATCAGAATCATGGCGCGGCACTGGTTGACGCCGTTGTTGATCAGTTCGATCAGTCCCGCGTATGCGCCGTCCCATATCGCCGTGCCGCCCGAAGCGGGCAGCGCATCCACCGCCGTGTACAGCAGCGGCTTGATGGTGGTCATCTGCTGTGCGATGTTGACCTGCGTATTGAACCAGATGACGGACATTTCATCCAGCACTCCGTCGAACTGATCGATCAGGGCCCGGCCATAGCCTTTCATCTCCGCGTTCCCCTGTCCCGTCATCGAGCCCCCGGCATCCATGACCAGGCTGGCCGACACCGCGCAGCGAACGCGTGGATCGGGGCACCAGACGGTTGCGGGCGGACGTTCGACACCGTCCTCGGTGAGACGCAGCTGCTGCGGCGCGACGTCGTACGACCGCGCCGAATCGCACCAGGCCTTGAAATACACTTCCACGGTCGGCCACAGCAGGACGCTGCGCGTCACCTCCAGACGCGGCTGCGCATGCAGCTGCGCGGCTGTGAGCAGCAAGGCGATCAGCAGCAATCCCCGAACCCCGTTCATGACATGCGTGCGCGTACGCACTGCGAATTCCGTTGCAATCATAATCATATTTCCTCCACTCTGTTTACCCGAATGCGCTTGAAAAAACTGAATTCGTACACATATATAATTGATAACACATCAAACAGGACTCAGTTACGAATGTAAAAAAAGAAAGAAGGAAAAATGGAAATATGACACCGGGGTGCAATCTTTCCATTATTCCTTCCTTCCTTCTTTCCTTCTTTCCTTTTCCTCACTCCTTCATCAGCTTCCGCGCATTGATGCCATCCGGTGTGATGAGCAGCAGGAGGACAGAAACGCGGAGGACGGAGAGAAAGCGATTCTTGCTCATTGGGACCTCCCGGATTGGCGCAATACCGACATTGTATTGCGCATACGCTTCGGTCGGCCGCCGATCGTCCACACGAACAGCATTCACCGTGCGAACCCGCGCACACAACCGGCGGCGCGGCCGAAGATATGTTTTATCTACCGGATGGTGGAGTACCCGCCGGGTACTCCGCTTTTCGAAAACACAATTTGCCAGACATGGTTCCGGCGCGCGCGGAAGGATCCCGCGCTGCTCTTCAGGAAATACTTCCACATGCGGTAAAACCGTTCGTCGTAGCTGCGGTCGAGCTTGCCCTGCCAGTGCGCATCGAAATTATCGAACCACGCATCCAGCGTGCGGGCATAATCCACACCGATGTTATGCCAGTCCTCGATGATGAAGCGCTCCCCGGCGGCGGCCACCAGCTCGGTCGCGGTCGGAAGATGGCTTCCCGGGAAAATGTAGCGCTCCGACCATGAATCCCGGTCCACCCGGGACGACCGCGTTCCAATGGAATGCAGCAGGAACAGTCCATCATCGCGCAGGCAGCGCGCGGCCACTTCCATGAAGCGCCTGTAATTCGCGGCGCCGACATGTTCCACCATGCCGAGGGAAACCACATGGTCGAAGGGTTCGTCGAGATCCCGGTAGTCCTGCAGCCGGAACTCGACGGGCAGTCCATCGCAAAGCTCCTTTCCCAGGGCGACCTGCTGTCGCGACAGCGTCACGCCGACCGCCTGCGCCCCGTAGCGTTCAGCGGCATACTTCATGAAGCTGCCCCAGCCGCAGCCGAGATCGAGCACGCGTTCTCCTTCGCGCAGGCCGATTTTGCGACAGACCAGGTCGAGCTTGGCCTCCTGCGCAGCGTCCAGCGTTCCTGCGTCCTTCCAGTACGCGCAGGAATAAGTCATACGGCGGTCGAGCATGGCGGAGAACAACGCGTTGCCACGGTCGTAATGCGCGGACACGTCCTTCGCCGCGCGGACCTTGCGCTGCGGATTCAGCAGCTGCGCCTTCAGGGCGGGAAGGATGAGTCTGCGGATGGAAATGGCGTGTTCGAGGTCGGCCGACAGGATGCGGCGTATGGTCTCACCGAGGTCATCGCTGTCCCACCAGCTGTCCATATACGCTTCGCCCATGGCCAGGGCCCTGTCGCGCAACAGCCTGTTGTAGAGTCGTTCGTCGTGCACGACGATGTCCCAGGGACGATTGCCGTTCACTACGATATCCGCGTGTGTGAGCAGATCACGCACGATGATCGCTGCATTATCCATGCGATTCTCCGTCTCAGGGTCAGGAACGTGCAAAACGCGGCAGTGCCGATGTCTTCGCTTCGTGCTGATGAATTACTGACACGGGAAACTATGAAATTGCTTCGAGGGAGTCAAGAAGCACAACGGTCGACAATCAAATGACAAAATGGTGACACAATCCTTCCGCTCTGTTCTTATCGTTCCTGCGAGAGAACCAATCAATCGTGCATGTCACAGTTGCCACGCGAGGGACTTTCTGGCTGCACGGAAGCAGAAGGAGAAAACGATGCTGGACGAAAATGCGCTGATACGGCTCTTCATCGCGCAGCTGCCCGCTGATGCACGGCGCATACACCCGTTTTTCGAAGCGGACGCGGAAACGCTGGAAATCGGCGGCGAGCGCGTGCTCTTCACCATCGACGGTTTCGATGCCGAGGACCATTTGCGCACGGACGATGCCTACACGCTCGGACACAACCTGGCGGCCGGAACGGTGAGTGACCTGTTCGCCGGGGGGGGACAGCTGCTGTATTTCGGTCACGGCGTCACGGTATCCGCGTCCTGGGACGCGGAGTATATACGCGCATTCTCGCGCGGCATTGCGGACGTGATCCGCGCCTGCGGCGGACGCTTCGCGGGCGGCGACATGGGCTGTGCCGCGCAGTGGCATTACACCGGCGTGGCCATCGGACGCGCGCGGCGTCCATTGACGAGAAAGGGCGCCGCTGCGGGCGACCGGATCTACATCTCGGGTCCGATAGGTGCCGGAAACTTCGAGGCCGCTGCGGAGCTGCTGGACGACCGTGCGACCAGTACCGCGCTGCACGAGCGGCACGGCGTCCGCTTCCCCGTGCGACACCGGGAAGCCGCGCTCCTTGCGCGGTACGCCTCGGCATGCATCGACACGTCGGACGGCGTCCTCCGCGCCCTGCGCATTCTCTCCGATATCAACGCCTGTGGTTTTCGCGTGGAAAATCTCCCGTACTGTGCTCCGGCGAGGAAACTCATGTCAGCGCTGCGGCTGCCCGCCGAGTTGCTGCTCGCGGGCGAATGCGGCGAATACGAGCTGCTGTTCACCATACCACCGCAGCACGAGGACGCCTTCCTCAGCGATTGCGCAGCAGAGGGACGCGATGCTCATGCCATCGGCGAGCTGCTCTCCTCCCGCGATGCCCTCCTGCGAGGTCCGGACGGCACGCTGGACCTGTCCGATTTCACGCTCGAGGCGCGGCAGTTCGTGGATCACCGGGAATATGTTCGGGCATTGATCGCCTATTTCACCGGGAAACTCCCGGAAACCACGTCGGCGGGAGGGTGAGATGGACAGAGTGGTCATCACCGGCGCCGGCGGCTTTATCGGCGGACACGTTGCGGAGTACTTCTGCAGCCGGGGACTGCATCCTGTCTGCATGCTTCGCGACATGGAGAAGACGGATTTCCTCTCAACACTGCCCGTGGAAATCGTGCAGGGCGACATCACCCGTCCGACGGACCTGCAGCGCGTCTTCCACGGCGCGGAGTTGCTTATCCACACCGCCGCGAAGGTGGGCGACTGGGGACGATACTCCGATTTCCATGCGGTCAATGTCGCAGGGACGGTCAATGTCGTCCGAGCCGCGATCGATGCGGACTGCCGTCACGTCATCATCACCGGATCCAATTCCTGCTACGGGGAAGAAGATTCATCGGTGGTCAAAAACGAGGATTCCGGGTACAATCCACACTACCGGTATTTCCTCGACCGGATTTTCCCTTCAGGACTGAATCACTACCGCGATACCAAGGCGCTGGGTAATACCCTGGCCATGGAGCTTGCCACACAGCACGATCTCGACCTGACGATCATCGAGCCCGTCTGGGTCTACGGGGAACGAGAGTTCCACTCCGGTTTCTACGAATATCTCCGGACCGTGGGCGGGGGAATTCCCTTCTTCCCCGGTTCAAAGAAGAATCATTTCCACACGATTTACGTGCGTGACCTGGCCCGGCTGTATTTTCTCGCGGCGCTGGCGCATCCTCGCGGCGTGCAGCG
>JAVVFP010000657.1:0-1801 GCA_032250495.1 Bacteroidota bacterium
GGTGAAGTCCGTGCGGCTGCCGAGCAGATTGACGCGGGTGGTGAGCGTCTGCGCACCCCCGAAGACATTGCGCATGAAAAAGGCGAGCTCGCCCCCCATGGTCAGGTCGTCGAGCTGATTGTTGAGTATCACCGCCGGTGCGAGCTCGAAGCGCTTGCGCGGTGCGAGTTCCAGCGTGATGGGCACCAGGGTGTCCTGCACGTTCTCGATAGGCGGAAACTGCGGTTTGACGCGGACGTAGGAGAAGACCCCGAGACGGTTGAGACTGGTTTCGCCCTCGTATTGCACTTCTTTCGAATACACATCCCCGCGACGGAAATCCAGCCGTTCGTATATGATCTGTCGCGCCAGGTTCAGTTCGTCCACGCCCGTGATTTCCTCGGTGATTTCCCCGAAATACAACCGCTTCCCGTGCCGAAAGCCCAGTCGTACCAGTACGTTGTTGTTCGAGAGCCGGCGCTCGACCAGCACGCTGTCAGAGCTTGCGCGGGGGAAGCCGGTATTGCCGAGAATGCGAAGGACGCGCGCCCTTTCCGCGGCGACATCCTCGGCGCGATAGCGATTGCCCTTGCGGAGCAGAACACCGGAGCCGATGTCCCGGCGGACCGCGGGTGGAAGATCATCGATATTGCGATGCTGCACGGAATCGATCAGTGACGGCGAACCTTCCACGATGGTGAACAGCACGCGAATGCCTTCCCCTTCGTCGACGCGCTCGTAGCTTCCTTCGACCTGCGCGTTGAAATAACCGTTGTTCCGGTAGAACGCCGACAGGGCCTCGATATCGTCACGAAAGGTCTGTGTGTCGAAAAAGGTGGGTTCCTGGGCGAAGGGGAATCGCGGACTCAGTGATTCGTACAGCCAGATCGAGAAGCCGGTCGGTGCTTCCTCGGTTTCGAGCTTGAGCAGGAGCTGACCGTCGTCGAAGCTTTCATTCCCCTCGATGCGTATGTCGTCGACGAGTATGGAATCAAACAGGGAGGGTTCTGTCTGCGCGAACAGCGGAGCGGGCGTGAGCAGGAAGACGGTGAGAATCAGGCGCAATGCATGCAACAGCCCAGCAGGAGTTTGCCGGGCTGCCGATAACCATGTCGTATTCCAGGATCTGCTCGTTGTGCGTGGCTGCAAAACAGTTAATAGTCGTTTTCCTCGTCACCATAAAAGAAATCCTCATCCACCGGGTAATCCGGCCAGATGTCCTCGATCGACTCATAGGTCTCATCAGGATCTTCGAGTTCCTGTAGGTTCTCGATCACCTGCAGCGGAGCACCTATGCGGGTCGCATAATCAATCAGTTCATCACGCGTGGCGGGGAAAGGTGCGTCGTCAAGCCAGGAAGCGAGTTCCATGGTCCAGATCATGGGTCAGTTCTCCTAAGGATAGAAGATGAATAAAAAGAAACCTGCGGCGGTTGGCATCACGTACCGCGCCAATTATAGCGAATGGGCGAGGCTTTGTCAAGGGACGGCACGGGACATTCCGTGTGCGGCTGAAAAGCTCAGACTTTCCGGAAGAGGCAGCGTGCGTGCTTGTTGTGCAGGCGCCCCGCTTTCCGGCACCAGACGCCCACGTCGCGGCGGCAGGCGCCGACGGCGCAGGGGTCGCTGAAATCCGCGTGCGCACAGCTGTAATCGCAGTACAGCGGGAAGGATTCTTCACGATGGTCCGCTCGTCCTATATTGCGTTTCGTCATTCGCTCCACCGATGCTTGTCTCCGGGGTTGTTCCTCCCCCGCCGCTTTTTTCGTCACTTCCCGCCGGCGGCGCACGCTCCGTTACGGAGTTTGAAATGGGCCGTGCGG
>JAVVFP010000658.1:0-1797 GCA_032250495.1 Bacteroidota bacterium
GAGGCGCTGAAGTTCCGGGACGTGGTTGAAGCGGTCGAAATACACGGTGTCGGTGATGACCGATTGTCCCTTCGCCGTCGCCATCATGGCCATCCACTGCGCCTGCATGTCCGTCGGAAAACCGGGATAGATGGCCGTTGTCGCGTCCACCGCCTCCAGTACGCCGTCACTGCGCAGGGTAATACTCTCGTCCGTCGTGGAAATCTCGCAGCCCGCGCGCCGGAAAAGGTCCAGCACGGCGGTGAGATGTTCGTGGCGGACATGCTCGAGCGTCACCGTGCCTCCCGTGGCGGCGACGGCCGCGAGAAAGGTGCCGGCCTCGATGCGGTCCGGGATGTTGCTGTCGTCGGCGGGATGCAGGTCGTCCACACCCTCAATGGTGAGCACGTCGGTCCCGATGCCGTCGATGCGCGCCCCCATGCGCACGAGGAAGTGCGCGAGCTGCGTGATCTCCGGTTCGACAGCCGCATTGCGCAGGACGGTGCTTCCCCGGGCCAGGACGGCGGCCATCAGGGCATTGCCCGTGGCGCCGACGCTGGAAATTTCGAAGTCGATTTCCGCGCCATGCAGCCGCGCGGCAGTGGCGATTACATAGCCGCCCTCGATGCTGATGTCCGCTCCGAGCGCTTCCATGGCCTTGAGATGCAGGTCCACCGGACGAGGTCCCCAGGCGCAACCACCGGGATAGGAGACGCGCGCGTGTCCGTAGCGTCCCAGCAGGGGACCGAGGACGTAGAAGGAAGCCCGCATCTTCTTGACCATTTCGTACGGCGCCTCCTGGCTGTGCACGCGTTCGGTATCGAGTTCGATCGTCGTGCCCGGATGACGGATTTCCACGCCCATTTTTTCCAGCAGGGTGGACATGGTGGAAATGTCCCGCAGACGCGGCGTATTTGCCAGGCGGCAGTTGCCGCCGGCCAGAAGCGTCGCGGGCATCAATGCCAGCGAGGCGTTTTTTGCGCCGGAAATCGTGACACGTCCCTCGAGACGATTTCCGCCGCGTACGATGAATTTGTCGAGTGATGGCAATGGGGCTCACGAGCGTGACGGTGCGACAGCAATGGAGCAAAGTACGTGAATTGCGCTGTTCAATGCAATGCTTCACGCGGGATACGGTTTGCGGACCCTGCGGCATTTGCCTATATTTTTGCAATTCGATTGACAATCATTCTACAGGCAGAATTCCATGGGAAACTACGGCAGATACCTCGTCCGGGCGCTCCGCCAGCCCGCCAGCCTGCTCGTTCTTGCAGGACTCGGCGTGATCAGCCTCGTATCGATGAATCCGCTCCCGATTCTTGTCGGACTCGCGGGAAAGGTGGGCTTCGTGACCGTGGCGCCGCTGCTGCCGGCATGGCGCCGCTTCGTGGACGAGGGAGACGAGAAGCGCAGGGTGCTCGAGAGCGAGAACCGGTCGAAAGAACAGCTGCGGCGGCTGCCCGAAGCGCAGCAGCGCAGGTACAACGCGCTCATGCAGACCGCGGTGAGCATACGGGACAATTATGCGCGCTACAACGATGCCAGCCGCAATTACCTCGATCAGCTCTCGGAGCGACTCGACGACATGCTCCACCGCTACCTGCGCATGCTGATCGCGGAGAACAACTACACGACACATCTCGCCGCGAACAGCGCGGCGCAGCTCGTGGGCCGCATGACCGCGCTGCAGGCGGAAATGTCGCACGATGACGAGCGCGTGCGCAGCATCAAGGAAAAGCAGCTCAGCATACTGCAGCAGAGAAAGGAAAAGCTGACCAAGGCAGAGGCGGACCGCTCCGTGCTCGCCGCCCAGCTCAC
>JAVVFP010000068.1:0-10333 GCA_032250495.1 Bacteroidota bacterium
TTTTGCTTGCGGTCTCTGAAGGATCGAGCATAAAACGCGGCGCCTGCGTGAGATCGATGATTGCTTCGATGTTGGTGTGGCTTTCGTCGAGCACATTGCGAAGGTCCAGCTGCAGATTCAGTGGGGATGGCTGGTAGCCTGGCGGATTGCGCAGGAAGCGCACGGTATCCTCTGCCTGCAGCGTGCAGCGCAGTCCGTCAATGGCCGGAATGCCGATACTGTGCGTGCAGATTGAAACAACACTGTCCTGCATACTCAGCGCTTCCACCGTCAGTACCGCCGATCGCGCAGATTGCAGCGCCTGTGCCTGCACGCGCCACGATATGTCCGCCGCAGTGCCCGGCGCAAGCGTTCCTCCCGCCACGCTGAGGGGATCGAGTGCGAGCAATCCTGCCGACGGCGCAATGGAAAGCACATAGCGTCCCACATCCAGCGCTTCATTGCCTGTATTGTGCAGACGATAATCGAGAGTGAAAGGTGATGGAAGCAGCACACTGTCATCCACACTCAAAACTGCCGGTGCGGTGATCGAACAGACCGATGACTGGATGACGGGAATCATACGTATATCGATCGCGCAGCTTCTGCGTGTGGAGTCCTCCTGATACCAGTACCACACGGTGATCGTCTCCGTGCTGCTGTCCTGCGGCGCGGGATCCACCGCGAGTTGCCATAGTGACGTACGCGTGGCAGCTGCCGCGGTCGGTCCCAGGTAATGGCGTGCCGTTTCCCCGGAGGACATGGTCAGATGCGGCGCCTGCGAGAGGTCGATCTCGGCTTCAACGCGCCGAATAAGCGTATCGACGATGTTTTCCAGGCGCACTTCCACAGCGAAGTCCGGGAAATCCGTTCCTGAGACCGGATACAGCGCATCCGGTGCGGTCAGGCTGCAGCGCAGCGCAGGGATGCCCGGCACATGCACCGTCGTGAGACATGAAACGGGAAGCTGGCCGATCTCATCGCGCACGACGGCCTCAAACGTGACTTCACGATCGAAACCGCGCCGGTCGACATGCACGATCCACTGAGTCTGCACTTCCTCATTCGGCAGCAGACGATCGAGGGGATGAATATGATCTCCCGCGGGAAGCAGTGACACGCCGGCCGTGCCCGGCTCGCCTTCCACGCGCACATGCAGTGCCACCTCGCCCGGAAGAACGGCTTCCAGGCCGAGATTGCGCAATGTGAGTGTGACGGGAATCGTATCGCTTACGTAGCGTTCGCCGGTTGCATCGATCATGAGGGACATCGGCGCATCGAGGTCACAGGAGAGTTCCATGCGTTTGCTGTCCCTGCGCGCGTACACGATCTCCGCCCGGCAGCCGCCGTGGGACTGCAGGCAATTGTCCAAATGATCCGCCCAGCGGTAATGCGTGACAACCGTGATGGGCAGCAGCGTGTCGGCGATGAGATCGGGTCGCACCTGAAGAAGCCAGAGCGCATACGCGGTATCACCCGGTGCGAGCATTGGCGCGGCATCGAGTAGTAGCGGCATCGTATCGGGAACAAGGACAAGCCCCGGCGGAAGCCGCAGCTCCGCCTGCAGATCGAACACCGCACGGGTCGGATCCGGGTTCGTGATCGTCACATCGAGTGGAATGAACGAGTGACTCAGATACCCACGCGTACTGTCGTGCCGTATCGTATCCGGCACCGTGAACGCACAACTGACCGCATCCTCTCCGCAGAGAGGGAGGTACTGCCGGGTGAGGATGGCATCCGGTCCGTATCCACCATAGTTTGGCTGGAATGCGTTGTAGATGCGTACGCTGTCCGGATCAAATCGATCAAGATTTTTTCCATACATAGTGTGCACAGGAGTGACCAGATGACCCGTCGGATCGTACCGCTGGTGATTTGATAAGTACTCGGGGTACCAGCCGGAATGGTGCAGCGTTCCCCACTTGTCATACACGGCGAGCGTACTGACGGTCAAGCGTTCAGGCAGGAACTGCCACGGATCACCGGGAAGTGCAGCATGCTGCGGAAAGTCAATTGTATATGCCCAGCCCGTGACGAGGCAACGGCCGCAAGGAAGGATTTCGATACTGCATGCCTGTTCCGCGTCGCGGTATACCCTGTGGTTCCAGTCGTCCGGATCAATAGTACCGGAATTACCGGGGGTTTCCCCGCCGAATGATCGGAGCATTGTCGGTTGTCCCTCGGCTGTAAACCGCGCCAGAAACATGTCGGTTGAACCGCGGGTGCTGCGCAAGCCCGTACCCGGAAGTTCTGGCATGGACGGCGATGTCGTCGTTCCACATACCCATATGCCACCTGCTTCATCGGTGAGCAGATTGTCGAAATAGCCTCTATCGTGTGTGTAAGACTGGATGTGGTTGGGCCCGCCTACTATTGCCCACATCCGGTTGTCCCAAGCATTAGGAGAGAATTTAAAAGGTCCGTAGCCGTCGTGATAAAAGAGAAATTCATCCTCCGCGCCACCGAGAAAGGTTGCCCACAGAACAGAATCCATATCAGCCGTCAAACGGGCGAGGTATGCATCGATCATACCACCGCGCGCAGCCTGCCATGCGTTTACCGTGCGCGGTGACTGGTCCGTCATTCCAGCGATAGCGATACTTCCATCCGGAAGCTCTGTGGCGAACACGGGATAGATCGTGTCGCCAAACAGCTCGAGGTTGACACCGATCAGCACCGAATCGGCAGTTGCGCTGAGCTTGAGCAGAATGCCCGGGTGTTCTTCGGCGGGTTCACGCGTGTAATAGCGGAAAGGCTTGGCAAGGTTGGGATGGAGAAAACACAGACCGGTGAGCAGTATTCCCCCATCATGCAGACGGGTGACCTCTAAACCGGCAATGCCGTCGATGTGGGTCGCGATACTCAGGATGCCGTCCCTGGAAACGCGCCCGAGCCAGCTCCCTGCGCCCCGGCTCGTCCATAACGTATCAAGAAATGGCGTACGAACCGGCATTCGACAGGCTTCGAACCCCCCATTTGGATCGTTTTCTCCTCCAGTGAGAAGGAAATACCCCGTCGTATCGTCGACGGTAGCTCGCAAACGACGATCACCAGAAAAGGTTGATGAATAAAATGTCGTACAAAATCTCAGTTCCCGTCCATCACATTTGAATTCGGCGATGTAGGAAGGAGAATTGTTGCATGAACTATCCTGCGGCGGAAAATAGTGCGGTCTGGCCATGTATGGCGCTTTCCCTAAACCTGTGAGCAGTATCGATCCATTAGGCATCACTCTGCAGCGTTCGGAAACTTGATAGCCTTTTTCGTCTCCGAAGAACGTTCTGAATTCCGTCTCCAGAACGATGGTATCGCGCAGTACTCCTGGTGTATATCGGAGGGATACCGTCTCTCCACTTGTATTCAGGAATAAGCCAGCTTCCGCACCGGAGGTGCTGGACGAGATTTTTGCCGCACCGATGATGTTACCTATCCCCCCCGTACAGACAATACGCACCTGTGATACATCTGCGCCGGGATAAAGGATAATACGCTCTCGCAGGTGTGTCCCATCGGGTGCATATTCGATATCGCAACCGTCCCAGACATTTTGGTAACGGATTGTTCCAAAGCTCGCAACGTGTTCGAAGCAACTATCCGGCGTACCGCCCGCATAGAAATGCATCGCGGTCCCCACCGTATCCGCACCGACCAGCCGCATGTTGGGTGAAGGATTCACGTAGCGAACCGATACCACATTGCGTATCTCGCGTTTCATTTCCAGGCCCGGCAGATCCAGAACACGCTTCCTCGGCGGTACAATATCGATGCCGTCGCTGCGCAACGATACCTGACTCGCCTGATGCAGGACGGCGAAGCGTACCGATGCGTCCCACTGACCGTCATTGCGTGTGAACTGAACGGGGAAGGTTACAGGCACCCTTTCGGGAGCAAGAGGCTGTGCGAAGAGATCCGGGGCGTGGAAAATAAATAGAAACAGCCAGATGATTACATGATGTTTACGGCGCCAATGCCACCGATCGCCTGAGCGCGGACAACTCGACTGCTTCTGCTGATGGAACTTCTGCATGACGGCCTCTTCTATCTGAATATGAGATATGGAAATTTGCGGAGAGCTGCAATACTCCGGGAAAGGATGCTTAGCGCATCCTCTCCCGGCAGATCATTATGTAGCGATTCGCCCAGGCAACAAGGGCTCCGCCGACTTCGGGACCCTCATCGCCACATACCGAAATGCTGTCGATCGCGATTGAGGGAGAGCATGCCCCGTCCCAGTTCGTGTACGAGGTTCCATCGGCTAAATTGAGTGGACCTGATGGCTCAAGATTAGCGACGGTACCTGCGCTATTTACACCGACCCGGCAAACCTGAAGCTTGTCATTATCATTCAAGGCTACCGCCACAACGAGCAAATCGTAGAGCTGAGTGTTGGGATCCTTGTAGCTGCTGTTCGTGTAAGGGAACCTGTCCGTCACGATATCGAATTCTGACGACTCGATCTGAGCAATCGGTTGGAAAATTTTTGGGCTCCCGTTCGCCGGATCCCAGAAGCCTACCTTGAAATCAGGATTCCCCCCGTCGGAAATCGCCGCCCACACCCCGTTCTCGTACGTGGTTGAGAGAGCGAGGTTATGTGCACCGGAGCCAGTGAGATTTGCATAGTCGATGTACTGCAGGGCTGGTGAGTAGCTGGTGACCTGTACGTTCCCTGCGCTTTCGATATGTCCGACAAAGCACCCACTGATCGTCGTCAGCGTCCTGTCTTCCACGACCTTCGGTTCCGCGCCTGTGCTCGACACATCCACGGTCTGCAGGACGCTGCCATTCGAGTACACGCGTGTGAGCTTCACATCGCTGTTGTCTTCCAGCCAGACGGCGTAGGCGCCGCCCGCGCCGTCCGTGCACACATCCGCTTCCACCGCATACGCCTGGTCATCACTGAGCATGATGCCGTTGTTCGCCCAGCGCGGCACGCCCCAGCGGTCGAATTTCTGTATCCATACGGCTTTGCCCCCAGAGCTGCCCCGCTCCTCATCCCAGATCATGAAACGGTTTCCGGCGGAATCCACCGCCATGCGAGGATGCTCCGCCGCATTGCCACGCGTGTGTTTCGCGTACACGTCACGCCAGTGCATACCGGTCACGTCATCGCATTCATCACCGAAAAGCTCGCAGTAGATGTCGGTGTCCTCGCGTCCATCACCCATGATCCCTGAGCGTCGACCGTCCTGCCAGACCACCACCTCTCCGGCGATATGCGGCAGCACCTGATCACCACGGTAGGCGGAGACGCGCCGTCCGCCCGTGCCCCAACGCAGCTGTGTCGGATACAGGCATTCAATGCCCTGGGCGTAGATATCTGCCCCCGTGCTGAGCGAATCGCGGTGATCCTCCCAGCAGACATACATCTCATCCTGCCCGAAGCCGAAATCCACATCCGGCGCTTTCTGCTCATATGCCTCGGCGGACATGGTCAGCGCCGTCGAGGGTGTTGCTTCCGGATTCCCACTCGTCAAATCGATGACATTGGCGTACACGTCGAGGGCGTAGGAGCCCGCGGTCGAATTTCGGTGATCTTCCCAGGCAATAACCGCCTGGTCGCTGTACGCTGCGACACAGGGAAATGCCTGAATTTCGGAAGCTGTGCAGACTGCGACCGTACCCCAGAATGGGGCTGCTTGTTCATCAAATCCCTCCCCGATGATGTCGAGATCTGAATCCATCTGTTCCCAGCAAGCGAACGCGCCGTAGGGGGCAGAACCGAGCGTGTACGTTCCTGTACTCGCAACGCGGGGATGCGTTACCGCATTTCCCGAAGAAGTCAGATTGATATCGACATTTCCGAGATCGAAGGCTGCGTTGAACGTTCCTCCGCTGCGAACATTGTTCGCCTTGATGTGGTAGGTACTGCTGCTGTCGCTCTCATAGGCGACGTAGACTCCATACCGCGTGGTCCTGCTGTCACGTACGAAATCCAGACAGATATCGGGACGTTGCTGTTCGTCCTGCGCCTGACGCGTTGCCCGTATTCCGTTCTTCACCCAGCTCCCGCCAGTCGGCGCCGCGGCGGTCACCGAGAGCAGGTTCTGCACATACACGTCCTTGTTCGTGAAGTTGGGGTAACCGGATGAATTTCGATAATCCGTCCATGTGAAATACGCGCCGTCGGGCGTGCCCACCATGCGAAGATCGCGTGCGGGAGCGTTCGTTCCACTACAGACCGGTGTGCCGATCGACAGCTGTCCGGCGGGATTCCAGTTCGCATCCTGTCCGCCGTCATGTGTGAACAGGCGTTGCGCATATATCTCGCAGCTCGTTGAGTCCGCATCAAGCGGGGCGCCAATGCGGTGACGATAATCCTCCCAGCCGATGATGACACCGCCCATGGTGTCGTAGACGGCGACGGGATTGCGTTTGTGTCCGAGCACCGTGCAGACCGGAACGCCATCGTACGGGAGCCACTGCGGCAGTCCCGATGCGTTGTCCACTTTCTGTGCGTAAATTGTGGTAGAATCGCCCGTGCCCCGGAGCCAGACGAATATCGTGGAATCCTCCTGCGTCGGCCGTGCGGCTACGGGCGCATACTCCCATGTGGAATCGATGCTGGGGTAAGAGTTCATCATTTCATTTTGACCCGAAACCGGTCCGGGACTGGTCAGCGCGTACATGCAGATCATGCAGGTGATTGCGATCGTGCGGCGGATATATGTCCCTGCCGCGTTTCCGGTATCACGAGAGAGAGAGCAAATCCCGTGCCGGATATTGCGAAGTAATGGTTATACCTTTCACGATAACCTCCATTGTGAAACGTTCAAATAATCTGTTCTGTCGATCCATCTTCGAAGTGTAAGACGGGCTGTCGAAAAACCGACAGGTTGTCGGGTTCGTCCGGATCGTCGCAGGGACGATCGCTTCCGCTGGCACACAATGTGTTGTGGTACAGTCGGGTTGACGGAATCTGTCGTTACGGACTCGTCGTCTTCGAACAGAGTACGACGCGCGAACAGGGCACGGGAAGTGTTCCCTCCGGATTGGAAGCGTTCCCCGGAATGTCCTTCGCTGGTTGCGTGCTCATCGCCTGATCAGGTGATATTCAGTATATGAGGACTTTTATATCCCTATCCTACGGAACGCTTTCGAAAATGTCAAGACCTGTGTACCGATTATTTCGCCGAGGCCTCCAGCCTGCCCTGCACTCGAAGGTCGGCAGCTGCAATTACTACCAGGAACCCCGGCAACATGAAGAGACCCTCTTCGATATCATAAAGCCCAAATTAAACATATTTCTCGCATCGTAGTATCCGGCGGTCGAATCTGCCTGAAGGAGAATGACACAAGTACTTGAAATAGACGCAAACTCTATGGATGAAGTATTTCAACGCACAGTACTGCGACATTGACATCCTGCCCCCGAGTACTGTGCAGTGCAGGAGTGTGAAATTCTCACCTGCAGCGCCGGCGGGCGTCGCGGACGATGATGTCGCCGAGGAGGTAACCGCTTTCCTGCGCGGTGTAGAACACGGCGTCCTGTACTTCCTCGTCGTCCATGGCGAGCAGTTCCACTCCGCTGACCACGCTTTCGACGGACATCACGCCCGGATGCCAGACGCCGGAGGAATGAAAGCGCAGCGGGACTTCCTGCGCCAGGTTGCGCTCCCAGACCAGCGCGCTGTCCAACGCGCTGTACATTTCCTCGGTCACTTTCACGCGGAGAAAGACGCCGTCCGCGTTGGAATGCAGGCTGAGCCGCCGCAGGCGCGTGGCGAGCACGTAGTCATGTCCCCCTGCGGCGGGATCCGTGGGCACGACGCCGAGACGGTCGATGAGACTGCGCTCGATGCCTTCCGACAGCACCGAGGCCACACCATCGACGTCCACGGACTGATCAAAACTCTCGTCCGCCGCAATGGTGCCGACAAGGGAGAGCAGCGCCGACACGATGCCCGTCCACGGCGTGTCCGGATCCGGATCGGGATCGTCCACCCAGATCGAGCTGCTCAGCTCATCCACTTCCGCCCGGTGCAGAAAGAGCATTTTCTTCCCCTCGATGGGATATTCCTGCAGCCGCGACGTCGACGAACAGCCCGCCAGGAGAATGATAATGATAGTAACAGGGAGCATTCGGGGTTTCATACTGCGTTTTTCCTCAATTAGGGTCGTAACAGGCTCTGCTTTTGTCCATGTACAAAGTTAGTGCCAACGCGAAAATACCAAAATGCGCCATATCGCGTATGCTTTGCATTCTGCAAACCGCAACAACACCCGAAAAGATACACCACCGTCTCAAATCTGAGACAGCCACTCGCAATTGCACTCGCAATCGCCCTCGGTTTCGGGAATCGCCCTCGGTTTTCGTATTTTCAAAAGACCGAACATATCTGCCAGCAACGGAGCAATTTCCATGCGCATCCGCCACCTCCTGATTCTTCTCGTCCTTCCCCTGCTCACCGCGCAGTCGCAGGTGGACTTCAACCGTTTCTTCTTCGACAAGACCATGCGTGTCGACTATCATCACATAGGCAGCAAGGGTGAAGAGCGCATCACGCTCGACAAGGTGCTGCAGGAGGGTCCCTGGCCGGGCAGTACGGTCAACCTCGTCGACACCCTGAACCTGGGCCTGTATCTCCTGCGCGTGTACGACGTGAAAAGCGGATTGTTGCTGTACTCGCGCGGCTACTCGACGGTGTTCAACGAGTGGCAGACCACGGCGGAAGCCGGCCGGGGTGTGTGGAAGACCTTTCATGAGTCCGTCCGCTTCCCCTTCCCGAAGCGTTCCGTGCAGGTGACCATCAGCCGCAGGGACGATTTCCTCGTCTTCCAGCAGAAATTCTCCGTCGTCGTCGATCCCGACGATCCCACCGTGGTCATCGCCGAAGAACAGTATCCCCCCTTCGAAGTGGTGGACCTGATGGACAACGGCGACATGCACCATAAAGTGGACATCCTCATACTCGGCGACGGCTACGCGGCCGACGAGATGGACAAGTTCGTCGCCGACGCGACGCATTTCAACAACGTGATGTTTGAGACCAGTCCCTTCAAGGAGCGCAAAACGGACTTCAACGTGCGCGCGCTCAAGGTCATCTCCCCGCAGAGCGGCATCGACCTGCCCGACCGCAACGTGTGGAGGAACACCGCGCTCGGATCGATGTACAATACCTTCGGTTCCCCGCGCTACGTGCTCACCGAGGCCAACCGCGACTTGCGCGACATCGCCGCCGCAGCACCCTACGACTTCCTCTGCATACTGATCAACGACGACCGCTACGGCGGCGGCGGCATTTACCAGCTGTACACCACCACCTACGCCAACGAGAAGAACGAGGGACAGGCCTGGCAGCGGGATTACGTGTACGTGCATGAGTTCGGGCACAGTTTCGGGGGACTGGGCGACGAGTACTACTCCTCTTCCACCGGCTACGACGAATTCTATCCCGCCGGCGTCGAACCCTGGGAGCCCAATGTCACCCGCCTCATGCGCGTCCCACACGTGAAATGGCAGGCCGATGTCACTCCCGGCATCGACATTCCCACGGACTGGGGAAAAGCGGAATACGACGCCCTCCGCGCCGAACTCGGCACGCTCGACCGTCTCGCCGAAGACTACTACGCGAAGCGCCAGCCCATTTTCGAGCGCATGGGTGAAATCACGAAAAATCCCGATCTCCTCGGCAAAGTGGGCGCCTTCGAAGGCGCGGGTTACGTTTCCGAGGGCATGTACCGTCCTTCGCTGGACTGCCGCATGTTCTCCCTCAGTCTCACCGACTTCTGCCCTGTCTGCCGCGCCGCCATCGAACGCCAGATCGATTTCTACGCGAAATAATCGCCAAAAGACCGGTCCACGGGCCGGAAAAGCAACTTTAGGGTATGTTAAAATTCATTTTTAACATACCCTAAATCTGTTTTTATCCCCCGCAGTGACCTTCCCGGCGGATGACTTGCGGCGGAGTGGAACATTTTCCACATTCGGGTGTCTTTTCCGTGGCCGCATTCTTTCAACACCGTGAGCTGCCGCCATGCGGAGCATAGCCGTCCTTTTCCTCCTGCTCACGCTGGGGACTCCTCCCCTGATCGGACAGGATCTGATGGTGCGCGATTCCACGCGCTACCTCCTCGTGCTCGACAGCGAGGAACACTTCGTCGGTCACGTCATGGGACGCCGGAATGACACGCTGTTTTTCCGCACGACGAGCGGCACGCTGGTCGGAACACCGGTGCAGCGCGTGTACTCGCTCGATAAGGTCACCGGTCCGATAGACGCGCAGACCTTTCCCGCACCCGGACGAAGGGAGAAGAAGCCGGATCGTCCGGCCTCCTCCTTCTTCCTGATGCCGACGGCCTATACGCTGCCCGCCGGGGAGGTGCATGCGGGACTGTACGAGATCGTCCTTTT
>JAVVFP010000659.1:0-1791 GCA_032250495.1 Bacteroidota bacterium
CCTCGAAGGTTTCCGGGGCGCGGTCGAGTCCTGCTTCGGCGAACAGCCTGCGGTTCCATCCCAGCGCGAGGTGATTACCGATCTCGTCACCGAGTTGGTAAAGCTGTCCTTCATAGCGGATCAGTCCCTTCTCATCGAAGCGAGCGAGAAAATCCTGTGAAAAGAGGCTGTCGAGAGGGAGGATGATGCTCATTGACTCGAAGGCGCCGACATAGTCGCTCGGACCATAGACGAGTTCGGGTCCGCCACCGGTGAACGCTGCCGCGGCCTGGTACGAAGAGCGCAATTCCTCGGTTTCCTTGAACAGCTCCCGTACGCGTATGTCCGGATGTTGCCGCTCGAATTCCGCGATGCGTTCGGCCAGCACCTTCCGCGCTTCGGGACGCATCTGGTCCCAGAGGTGGATTTCTACCTGCGCGTGCAGCTGCGACGCCAGGCCAAGGAACGGTATGCTGAGGAGCAGCAGGAAACGCATCATATCATGTCAGTTTGAATTCCCGAGAATCTAGGTGAAAAGCGGTTACCAGACAAGAAAAAGAGGAGACCGCGGCGGCGGCCTCCTCTGCACAGACGGATCGGGTAGGAAATTACGCGTTGGAGACGATTTTGTCTCCGCGCTGACGATGGCGATCGAGACCCGAGAGCACGGACTTCCGCAGTCGAATGGACTTCGGTGTGACCTCCACCATCTCGTCGTCGCGGATGAACTCGATGGCATGCTCGAGCGTCATGGGAATGACCGGCGTGAGCGCGATGGAATCCTCCTTGTTGGAGGAGCGCATGTTGGTCAGCTTCTTCGGCTTGCAGGCGTTGACGTCGATGTCGCCTTCGCGGTTGTGTTCGCCCACGATCATGCCCTCGTACACGGGTGTGATCGGTTCGATAAAGATGGTGCCGCGCGGCTCGAGATTGTACAGCGCGTAGCCCGTGGCATCGCCCGCACGGTCGGCCACGATGGACCCGCTCATGCGGGAGGGGAAGTCCCCGCGATACGGCTCGTATCCCTCGAGATATGAACTCATGAGACCGGTGCCCTTGGTGTCGGTGAGGAATTCGCTGCGGTAGCCTATCAGTCCACGCGAGGGAATGGAGAACTCGATGCGCACGCGGCCGTTGCCGTGATTGACCAGGTTCATCATGCGTCCCTTGCGCTGCGAGAGTTTCTCGGTGACGATGCCCGTGAAGGCCTCCTCGCAGTTGATGATCAGGTGCTCTATCGGTTCGAGCAGCTTGCCGTCCTGCTCGTGATAAATGACGCGGGGACGACCGACGCTCATCTCATAGCCCTCGCGGCGCATGGTTTCGATGAGGATGGCCATCTGGAACTCGCCACGTCCCTTGACGACGAAGGCGTCGGCCGACTCGCTGTCCTCCACCTGCAGGGCGACGTTCGAGAGTGTTTCGCGCACGAGTCGCTCACGGAGCTTGCCGGACTGCACGTACTTGCCTTCCTTGCCGGCGAAGGGGGAGGAATTTATCGAAAAGAGCATGGATATGGTCGGTTCGTCCACCTTCAGGCGCGGCAGCGCGACCGGACGATCGGCAGTGCAGATGGTATCACCGATATGCACATCCTCGATGCCGGCGAGTATGGCGATGTCGCCCGCCGCCACGACCTCCGTCTCGGACATGCCGACGCCGTTGTAGGTCTCGATTTTTGATATGCGCAGCGGACGCGCCTCGCCGTCGGGTCCGATACAGACCAGGGCGTCGTTCTGTTTCGCGGATCCGTTGAACACGCGTCCGATAGCCAGGCGTCCGACATAGTCGGAATAGTCGAGATCGGAAACG
>JAVVFP010000069.1:0-10294 GCA_032250495.1 Bacteroidota bacterium
AAATTCGCATCCAACTCACCTCTCCGCCCGCGTCGCCATAGATCGTGAGCGTGTTCTCTGCATGAACTGCATACGAGCACGTGCGCTGCGGGGCGTCGCTGCCGATAGCGGTCAGATAGACACCGTCGGTAGGCAGGATCCCGTCGCAGGTGACTTGCACGGAGTCACCGGGTCCTACCGTGGCGATCCCTGCAATGCTGCTTCCCGTTTTCCTCGCACGGATGTACCCATCGAGATGCAGAGCGGCCGACGCTTCGAGCGTGTTCGCTTCCACGGTCCCGGCCAGCGTGGTCGATGGACGGTGAAACTCCGCCCGGCCATTTTTGTACATTGAGAATGCATACGGCGAGTAGCTCTCATAGTCGTAGATCGTCGTATCGATCTCTATGGTGCCTTTGAAATACCGCCCGATTCGAAGCGTCGGAATCGTGTCTGCGCCGTTGCGGAAATCGATGTTCGGATTCGTCATGGTCAGGTACGACATATCCTTATAGTCAGACTCCGCCTGAGACCACCACTCTGTATTCCAGATGTACGGAGTGTTCTCGACGTAGTATATCCGGTTCGAGAATGCCGTATCGCTACAACCGCCGCCGCGCAGGTCGGTGGTAAGGTTCAGCCTCTGAAGGCCGCCACCGACACGCAACCACGAGGAGTACCCACTTTGATTTGATCCGTAAACGTGGATGTACGAGAACTGCTCTGGTTCCCCGATGCGGACCTTATCGCTCCCCTCAGCGTTAATGCGGATGCAGCCCTCCCGAGTGCCGCGGTCGAAGACCAGACCTCCATATGCGTAGAAATCCCCATCGAGTGTGAACTTGAAGACAGGCCCATCACCTACCGCATGGTCCTGTCGGAACACAATCCCTCCACCGTGGTACATGTGCGAAGACCCCCACCATGTGAGCCGCTCCTCGACGAACAAAATGTGCCCATCAGTAGTGATGCGGCCACACGCCTCCCAGTCCGGCGACTGCCCGCTGAAGACGACACCCCGGCTTGTCTGCCACGGGTTCGTGGTTGTGTCCTGCCCGGATTCGACCATCATCGTCCACACCCCTTCGATCTGCCCCGGCGCGCTGGTGCCGAGTGGCTTTCCCATATCCCAGCCAAGAGAGTCGACGAGGACGAAGACAAGATACGGGCAGTTGACAAGCTCAAGATGCTTACCGCCGGTTACCGGATACGTGCACGGCGCCATATATATCGTCACACGCTTGTCATTGCAGTTGCGCGGAATCAGGTCGACCAGGCGCGACCACGATTTCACGGCGCCTGCCACCGGATACTTCGCATCATTCGCATCGTCGCCGTTGGCTGAGTCAATGAAGAACGTCATCGTGACGTCCGTTCCGAAGTTCCCCCAGTGATCCGGCCCGATGTAGTAGTTGACCGTAGAGAGATCGGAGTTGAAGTCCTCGAGCACCTTCAGGAACGTTGTGTTCTTTGGTGGAATCCATTTCCACGGAGGAGAGGGTTCGCCGTTTCCCTGACCAAAGGCAGGTGAGACGAACAGCGGTATGCATGCGACGAAAAGGGCAATGAGCTTTACCATGTGACGATTACCTTGATTGCGGGCACGAGTGCTGCCTCGGTGAAAATGCGTAGCGTCCCCCAGGCGGACGTATCGACGAGCTGGATATGCCTGATATTCGCTCCGTTGAACGCCACTTGCCCTGTGAACACCATGAGTTCGTTATCGAGATCATAGAATGGTGCGGGAGCGCGAAGCGTATCGTAGACGGGATTCGCGGACGTCGGATCGGATGCGATCAGATATTCCTCCCACAAATGGACGGTTGCGGCTGCCCCGGAAAGAATCTTGATCGAACATGGCCGCAGGCGGTACTCCTTTATCTGGTTCGGATAAACCACCATCGAATCACCCCACAATACCTCTGTGTCCGGCACACCGAGTGAGTCCAGGTGGAAGTAGATCGAATATTGCGCATGCAGCGGGGTCATGAATGCCACGACCGATACAATGATGAATGCCAACGTTTTCATGATACTGTCCGTTATGGTGTATATGCGCTGATGAAATACCACTGGTTACCGTCGGTGATGAGCCGAATGGATTCGAATGAACCGAGTGTCGGCTCGGGCGTGTCGTCCACAGTGCCATCGATCGTAATCGTGTGCATGCCGCTACCGTCATCAATACGTTTGAGAACCAGCTCACAACCACTTGAACCGCCGACGGGCAGCGAAACCAACACATCTGCTCCCGACGCATCGATCAGGTGAATCGTATTGCATTCAGCCGTGAAATCACCGTTTTGCTGCGAGACACTCCATGACGTGATCTGCATTGGCGGGATCTTTTTCACGACTCCTTCGCTGACAACAAGCAAGCTGTCAGCTTCTGCGCCTGTGGTGACCTTCCGCACGGCAAGGCTCCCTCGAATATCAAGACTATTGGGAATTGCCTGCATGCCGAGTGCAGGTCGTCCACTCTCGACGTTATAGACATATCCCGTCGTATCGATATCACCGATGTTCAGGCTGTCAAAATCTGCCCGCAACACGGCGAGGCTGTCATGCAGTGACTGGTTCTCGGTCTCGAGCATACTCGCACGGCGAGTAAGACTGTCGATACGATGCGTCAGCCAGCGATCATTGTTGGTGATGAACGCGTAGTCAGTCTGATCGTAGAGGCCGTCACCGTCACGATCGACATCGGTGTCGCAGGGAATATGCAGCCGACCGTCCGTGCCCCAGTACGGTTGTGGATCACAGTCTCTAACAATCCACAATTCGCAAGGGAATTCTAGACCGTTCAGCGACGGATCGTAGCAGCATGTGTCCTCATGGACGAGCAGATACTCCGTGGACAGTCCGGTCGTCTCGTACCACACAAGTGAGTCGACGATAACGGAATCAATCGGGATGATGCCGACGACGGTGCTGTCCGAGCACGGTTGCGTCCGATCTGGGATGGTGTACGTCACCTGCACGGAATCGTAGAGTGCGCCGGCATCAGATGTACAGTAGTACGTCTCCACGGTATCTTTCGCGCAGCACACGTCAGTGACGGTGTATGATCCGATCTGGTCAGCAACGCACTCGTAATCAGGACATGGGAAAAACGCATCAATGGCGTCACGCTCAATCCACCAATCATCGGGTCCGACCGGATCGATGTTCTCATTCGTCGCACATGACCAGACCCAGCACGTATCCGCTATGCCGCCGACGACCGCTCTGATATGTACCTGCGTGGCAGTCGAGCGGGATCGTTCACCACTGGCGAAGAGCAGCGACTCCAGCCGTGCATGCGCCGTATCGAGTTCTGAGCGGCAGACCTGCCAGAATGGCCGTGGTAGACTCTCGTAGTACTCGTAGACGGGAATGACGTACTGGCGACGGCACGGGGCACGGAGCGTGTCGTACGTGCGATCATAAATGTATTTGACACGCCGCGTTACCTCAGGAATTTCCTGGCATCGGAAAACCGGAATCAGGCAGTCGCATCGGTTGTCCCATATTGTTGTATCCCGCCCGGCGTCCTGCCACTCCATGACCGTTTCGGTGATTTGCACCGTTCGCACCGTATCCCTGCAGTTGCTCACCACGCGCGATATCCCGGTCGTGCCGCGAAGGCCGCAATCAACTTCCACCTGACGCGTAACGACCTCCGAGGAATCGACGAGCCACGGCCCAAGGCCGGCCCAGGGAGAATACGGCGACTGCGCCATCGACACGAAATACGACCAGGTGAACATGTCCACGTAACACGAATCGTCCGCGGGATAAAGATGATGCCATTTCGTCGTGTCCAGTGGCTGATACCACCTGCCATCCTTGAGTACCAGTTTGAAATCCGTCGCCGACTGAGGCACCGGATGGCAGCCGGCGAACAGTGCCAGTTGCGTGTAGCCGGCGCTCTGCCACAGGTGATAATAGAGCCGTTCGTTCGCGGTGACGTTCTGCACGCAGACGGTATCGCAGATTTGCACGGTCTGCGTATCCGTCCTGGTCTGCGTTGTCTCCAGCCAGCAGCCGAGAGGGATTGACACGGAGTCGAAGCACGCTTCGCGGCATATGTCTCTCCACACGATCGTGTCTGGATCGAGCGGAAGCGTGCCGAGACGCAATTCGATACGGATGCAGCCGTCGCCCTCGAGCACGAAGGCAGAGTCCCGCGCGCGGTAATGTGACGATTCGAGCAGCCTCGTGACCACGTCGCGGTTCACATGTCTGCCGGTCGTGTCACCGATATAGCGCACGAAGAAATTGAGGTGTTTCAGAAGAGAGTCCATCTCGTACGGCGTAAGCGGAACGTCCGAAACGGTCTTCTCCCTCTCGAGGGTCGAAAGCGCGGAATCCGCAACGTCGTTGCTGTCGGGCCCCGCCGGGTGCGAGGGCGTGGGCACCGCGTTCTGAACGGAGAACAGCTCCACTGCCGAGAGGATCATAAGGACGACCGCGAGACTGCGGCCGGATATGTTGAATACCGTTTTCATCGTGCGTATACGACCAATTCCATAATCAGACGGATGCCCGTACCAGGTGAGTCTGCCACGGTGTCGAAATATTCCTGTAGCATCGTTTCACTGATGGCGTCAGCGGTTGAGATCCATTTCGCGCTTCGATGTAGTTCAGCGGACTCCGATGCGAACTGCGAGTCACCGGAGTCACGATACTCGTATGTATCGCATCGGAACCGTCGGCGTTCTTGTCCATAGAGCCCGAAGCCCACCGAATAACCGACGAGTGAACCGTCTTCCACCGGGACGTATGTACCGGAATCGGGAACGAGGTCGACGTAGTAGTGCTCACGCAAGCCTGTGAGGTGACTCTCAATCCAGATGTGCCCCTCGATACGGATGAGTTGGAGCGAATCGAAAATGCCGGTCATCCGGCGCGCATTCGATCGGTCGAACAGCGGGGATACGACGTGATGCATGCGGGGACGAAGGCGCACCGTACGCATGTAGAGACGATCAACGGCCTGGGAGGCGGGCCTCGATGAAAACTCGACGGTGTCTGGAACATGGACCATGCGCGTGACGAATGTGGTATCCGATGCGACAATCACGGTGTCACCCTCGAAGATGACCGTGTCCGCAGAGGCGATCAGCGTATCCACTACCGTATAGTCAGCTCCGGGTAACAGGCTGAGCGAAACTCCGCCGCCCTGGCGAAACACCCATGGTCCTCCGGCACTGGCCGCACCGATGCGAATTGTGTCCTGACGGCATGTGTCGGCAATCGCCACGATCGTACCGTGATCGTCCGTCACAAACTCGATGCAGCTCCCCGGTGCGATCTGCGCATCAGTAATCGATGCGAACAACACCAGAGAAACGGCCGTTAAAATCAATCTGAACGTAGTACGTGTCATCACCATTGTCACCGTATTTGACGCGCCGGGCCACGGTCCGGGGCGCTTCGTAATAGTCGAGATCCATGAGCGTGATACGGACGAAGCGGCGAGGGAGCCCGTGCTGAATCGTGACGGTTTTGACCGGTGCGAGTATGTTCTCGAAGTGCGGCTCAGGGAGGTCCGCGTGCTCGAGTGCTCCGGCATAGTCCCGGCCGTCGGAATCGTCATGTCTGAGAAACAGCTGAGCCACATCATCCTCTCCGGGTTACCGCGTCTACGCTTCGTTTTCCGAGAGGCCCTCACCGCGGGCCTTGACGATACTGCCCGACGCGATGGACGCGGCGGTTTCGGGCCAGCGGGCACCGAGCAGGCGGCTCTTGTGTATCCACGCGAGACTGACGCGGTTGCTCTGATTCCCGCCCAGGATCTGGTAGGCGGATTTGTCCTCGCCGGCGTAGAACCCGACATGCCCTTTCCAACCCGAACGCGACCCGCGCCAGAAGACCATCACAGCGCCGAGACGCGGGGACGTCTCAACGCCAAAACCCAGCCACCGGCGTGCTCCGAGCGGGTTGCCCGGCAGCACTTCGTCCGGCAACGTGGATCCGATGCAGTGTGCGACGAACAGCCCGCACCAGGGAACGTCGTCGTCCGGGTAGTGCATTTCGAGATCGTCCGCCCAGTCGAGAATCACCGGATTGCTTCCCGGCCCGAAAATCTCACGCGTCCCGACGAGTTGCTTCGCCGTCTGGTACCAGGGCATGAAGGGTGCGGTTATAACGGCGGATTCCTCATTCTGCTGTTGCGCAAATAGCGCAGCGCTTGTGATCGGTCCGACGATGCCGTCGGCAACGAGCCCCGCGGCCGCCTGGAACCGGCGGACTGCGGCGATTGTCCTGCGGCCCCAGATTCCGTCGATCGGACCGGGATCAAATCCCTGCTCCTCGAGCGCGGCTTGAATACGTCTGACTGAAGCGACTGACATGGCGGAGTCCTCGACTGTGTGCAATTCGATCTGCTGAACCAGGTGAATAACGATCCCCCGGCAGGCAGCACGCCTGCCAAGGGATTGTCGCGGGATGGATGAAGTTATTGCTTCAATATATCGCCGTGGGATTGACCCGTATCCGGTATGCCTTCCACCTTGACGCCGGCTTTCTCCACGGTCTTCTGCATCAGGTTCACCGAACCGACGGCGGCCACGGCCGCGCCCGCGCCGAACGCGATGGCCTCAACCCACGTGGCGGCGGGCAGGACATGCATCGCAAAGCCGATAAGTGCCAACCCGATACCGAGCACGAATGCGAGGACAACCACAGCGGTCCCTTCCAGATTTTTCCAGATCTGCGCACGAACGAACTGCACGGCGACGACGATTGCGGCCGCGAGTGTCCCGGTCGATGTGAAGATATTCGTCAGCGCGTCACCTGTGATCGCGCCGGATTGTCCGCTCCCGGCAAAAGCGCTGCCGACCTGCGCGAGCATTTGCGCAGGCGCAAACGTGAGCGCAATGAAAGAGAGTGCCAGACCGTAGAAAACCGCTGCTCCGCTGCGGACGAACGCCCGGGCTTCGGGGAAGATGACCGGCGCGGCGGCAAGCACGAATGCGAAACCGATGGCCGGAATGAAGCCGCTGCCGGCACCCACGATGGGGGCCAGTACTGCGGCGGCGAGCTGTCCCGCACCGAACACGAGGAGCGTGAGCACCAGGCGCGGGACGAAGGATGAGAGATTCTTCATGACAGACTCCTGCCTGTTATTTGGAAAATGTGTCGAAGCTGATCTTCACCAGGGCGAGGATTGCTCCGGCGTATGGGGCGTATTCAATGACCGCATCCCAGAAGGTGGAACTGCGCTCGATCCACTCATGCCTGAGTTTGACGTTTTTGTAGGCGGCGTCGCGATGCGAGTACTCCGCGCGGACAGAGAAGCAGCTCTCGGCCTCGTCGAAGCACGTCGCCGTGTCGAGCACGGCAAGGACATCGGCCGAACCCGGCATCGCACGCAGTTGAGCCTGCATGCGGCGAACGATACCGATCGCATCGCGTGCGATCCTGCGCGTCTCTTCGAGCTCGGCCTCCAGGCTGTCGACAAGGATCGAATCGGTGACCGGGATGAAAACCGAATCGAGCCGGATGCGGACGACGGGGCCCGATGGGAATTCCTGTCGGAGCTCTGCATAGATCTCCGCGCGAATCGAATCGAAATCAAGGGATGCCGTGCGGACGGTCGTGCCCGACGGTGGCTGTAGCCGCGTCCCTCCGGCCGTCGGATGGCCGGGAGCGGAACGACCGGGATCGGAACGACCGGGCCCGCCGCTCTGATCGTTGCAGCCGAGTACTCCGATCACGGCGCCGATAATGACCAGGGCCGCCATGCGGCGGAAAAATGCACTGTTGCGTCTCATGTGTCTGTCTCCGCCATCTGTCAGAGTACCTGTCCGTAGAATGGAGTGATGCATTCGAAAGTGACCACGTACTGCCAGCGGATATTACTGACGTCCACGAGACGATCACGGACGGGGAGCAAACCGCTGAAACCGTCGCCTGGTTTATAGCGAAAGAGCGCGCGCGTCACCAGGTCGATGTAGTGGTCCGCGCCGCTCGCTCCCGCGAGATGACGGGTCAGGACGTAGACGTCGATGACGATTTTCCGCTGCAGCTGCCCTGCGCCTCGCTGCTGGAACGTGGATCCGGGATACTGGACCAGTATCGCGGCGAGATTGTGCGAAAACTGCCAGGCATCGACCCGATCCGGGACGGCCTCGACCTGTGCGAGCTGCTCGCCGATCTGATCCTTGAGGCGTGCGATGACCTGCCTGCGCGTGAATTCGATCATGACGGCATTTTCCCCAGCGTTGTGTCACTGAAAATCCGGTCATCATCATCTTTGCTCACCAGCGGCGGTTGTGACTTCGTCGGCGGATCGGTCGCGAGGAGTTGGATTTCCCGGCGGATGACCGCGCGCATCTTCGTTTCCGCCCACGCGGCGAGATCCCTGATCGTCGGCGGCAGCTCTCCCGGTCGGCGTGAATATATCGCGACCGCCACGAGGCGATCGGCGATATGCTCAATGAGCGGCGGTACGCTCCCCGCTTCGAACGGCACGGGATAGAGTCCCTGCAGCTGTGCGTTGATTTCTTCGTCCACAGCTTGCATGATTTCCGTCTCGCGCTGCGGGATCGCCGGATTTGCGGCACCCAGCCCCTCGTCGTCGAGCAGCCGATCGAGATCAACGCGCGTGAGGAATCGCTTTTCGATACGCTCTATATCGGCATAGCTCATTTCTTCTTGCTGCGCCTCGTATTACGACCCTTGCCCGCGCTGGTGTCATCTGCATCAGGCGCATTTCCACCGAGATATTCAGCGACACCGAGACCGACCAGTCTAGACGCTTCGTTGTCATTGACGTTCGCCGTACCGTCCTTGCTGATCACGATGCCGATCACGTTACCGGTGATCCGAATTTTCACTGGGAACCTCGTCTGTTTCAGTTTTGAGGGCACCCGGCTGCGAGAGGATTGGACCATGCCCGCAACCGGGGCCTCGAATGAAGAGAACCGGCCGCTTCAGTCACCATGCGCCCGCGGCCTGGACGCCTCTGAAATGATGATTGTAGCGGAGGCGGGACTCGAACCCGCAACCTCCGGGGTATGAACCCGGCGAGGTACCGTTTCCTCTACTCCGCGGTGATGTCCTGCTCGGCGACCGCATGGGTCACAATAGTGCACGGCCGCCGGCAGGGCCAGAATTCATTACGCCACGGTGGCGTAGACCAGCGCATTCGCGTTGTGGATGACCGGGACCGGCGCGGTGGCGACCAGCAGCCAGTCGACCGACGGATCCTGCACGCGGTAGGTCTTCGAGAAGAACTCGAAGACGCCGAAGTTCGCGTCGAAGTCGTCGACCGGACCGTGCCAGAATTTGAACGGCGCTTCCTCGGCGTACATGATCGCAGCCGTCGCGGCGACGTACGGCGTGTCGTTGCCGGCCTCATCCTTGTACTCGTTGTCGTTTTCCCAGAAGCGGATGCCCAGGATCGTTCCGAGATAGTCGGAATTACTGTTGAGCTCCATCTGGCCGGCGACGATGTTGCGATTGTTGAGCAGCGCCTTGACGTCGGCGTTATTGATGAAATACGTCGCCGCGGTCGACCCGAGGATGCAGTCTGTCGCCTTGTAGCCGGACTTGGCCACAAGCTTCTTCCAGGCGCGGATGTTGGCGATGATATCGGGCGCGGAGTCGTCCCATTTGGCCGCGCCCGCGAGCACGGGCTTGTGGGTGGAGGCCACGCCGTAGTCGATCGCCATGTCGACGCCCTTGCCCGAGATCGACAGGCTGCCGGTCAGGGCCTGGGCGCACATCCATTCCTTCCCGCGGTTCATCATGCGCTTGAAGTCCTCAAGCTCACTCATCGCCTTGCGATCTGCGGCCTCCTTCAGGTCGCCAGGATTCGTGATAATCGATCCTGCCGCGGCGCGCTGCGCAAGGATGTCGGCCGCCTGGAACTCCTTCTTCTCCCGGATCGATGGAATGCGGAAGGTGACGACCTTGAGACCCTGCTTTTCTCGGACGTGTGCCTCGACGCCGCGTGCGACGAACTTCGGCAGTTTCTCCGAACCGGTGATGATCTCGAAGTCGACGTACTCGGCCGGGGACTCCTCGCGACGGCGGAAAACGCGGTCGTAGAGCGGCGTCTTCGGCACCTTGATGTCGTTGATTGCCTCCGTGAGGAAACGTGGGGTGAAATGCGTCAGTGACATGCTATAGCTCCTGATAGTGTGATCCGATTACGGGACAGGCAGAAAGGACGACGGTGCGGATCAGATGATGTGCACCTGACGCGCTTCGAGCGCAAGGATTGCCGCGGCGTCCTCACCGGTCACCGCGTCGGCGTTGAACACGCCGCTGAAGTACGCGTGCGTGGTCTCGTCACCGCCGGATGCGTCGCAGTCGGCCGCAA
>JAVVFP010000070.1:0-10291 GCA_032250495.1 Bacteroidota bacterium
GTACGGGAAAGGCGCGATGCCGATACCGCCGGCGACGATGAGCGCCGTGCCGAAATCCTTCTCATACCCGAAGGTGTTGCCGAGGGGACCGAGGACACCGATGCGGTCGCCGACGCGCTTGCGCGCAAGCAGGTGCGTGCCCTTCCCCAGCAGGGAGAAAAGGATCTCGCATGCATCCCCCTCGATGTCCGAAATACTGTAGGGCCGTCGCAGCAGCGGTTCGATGGCTTCGCTGGTGAGAATATTCAGGAACTGCCCGGGTTTGAGCCTGGCGGCCAGTTCGGGACTGTGGAAGCGCAGCGCGAAGGTGTCTTCGGCAACCTGGGATATCGCCGTCACTTCCAGATCTGCATTGATCAGGGACATGCTATTTTCTCTCGATGGGAACTGGTGGGGTAAGCCGGCGCAGCGTGTCGCCGGGAAGATTCTGCGGATCGATACTGTCCGGGTTCCGTCGGCCCGCGGGACGCTGCGGGACGTCCTCTCCGGCAGCCTCCTTGCCGCCGTCGGGCGTCGGCGTGTCCTCACCCGGAAGACGCAGCGGGAAATCCTCGTCCTTGGTGGGATCGACTTTTTCCTCCTCGGTGCGGACCGAGTCGCGCATGACCTTCAGCTCCTCGTCGAGCAGCGGGTTCTGGTATCGGCGTTCGATGCGCTTGCGCTCCTCGTCCGCCTTGCGCTTGCGTTCGGCTTCGAGTTCCGCTTCCTTTATCTCCTGCGCCTCGCGTTTCTTGGCGTTTTCGATCGCATCGAGTATTTCACGACCGCGCTTCGAGTAGCGCGAATCCGGATGCTTCTCCACCATCTCGCGGTACATCGCCAGGGCTTCCTCTCCGCGGTTCTCCTCGTAGAGCATGGCGATGGCGAGCTGCGCGCGCAGGGCGGCTTCCGAATCAGGGAAATCCTCGATCACTCGCTTCATCATCGTGATGCCCTGTTGCCTGCTGCCGCGTTCGAGTTCCGCCGCAGCGGCGGCGTACGCTTCCTGCGCTATGGCGGCCGAGTCCTTCGGCAGGGGCAAACCGCGCAGGGCCATGATGCTGTGCGCGTAGGGACTGGTGGGAAAATCACGGATGAGCTGATCCTCGAGACGACGGGCCTCGTCCTCAACCCCCGTGTTCCGCTCGATGGCCGCCATGGTATACAGCGCCTGGGGACGAAGGGAGTCACTGAGATTGCCGTCGAAGGCCTTGCGGTAATACCAGCGCGCAGAATCCACGTTCTCGATGCGGTCGTACATCTGCCATCCCATTTCCATCTGCAGCGCGGCGATGACCCTGCGCAGGGAGTCCGGGTTCGTGTTCTCGAGGTCGACGCGGCGATACTCGGGACCGGAGACCGTCATGGCCTGCTGTGTGTTTTTCAAACCTGCCGCCATGGCCTGCTGCTGCTTCTCCAGCTCCCGCTCCCAGGGATTGATGCGTCCGGTGTTGCGTCCGTGGGGACGCCGGCGGCGGAAGCGCTCGGCCATGCGCTCTTCTTCGCTCATGGTCGATTCGTCGATACCCTCCGCGAGCTTTTGCTCCCGGTCGAGCGAATCGGCGATCACCTGCAGCGAGTCGCGCACGCGAAGCGAATCGGGATTGAGCACGAAGAACAGCGTGGTGTCCTTCATCGAAATCTGGTTGCGGAGCTTGCGGTAATCACCGAAGATCTTCTCCTTGATACCGCCCAGCTTCGAGGATTCCACTCCCGGGAACGCCATTTTCGCCTTGCTGTAATTCTCGTAGGCGTTGTCATAATCACCGAGATCGTGCTCATAGATACGGCCCTTGGCATACAGGGCGTCCGCGGCCTCGGCCTGTCCCTTGAACGTGGTATCGACGAAGGTGTACTGCTCTATCGCGGCACGAAAGGCATCCGCCGAAAGACTGTCGTCGATGCCCTCGTAGCGCTCGTGGTACGCGTAGTAGAGATGCGCGATCTCGAGCTGAATCTTCCCGTCGAAATCGAGGTACAGCGGGTTTTCCAGCATGTTGATCAGCGTATTGCTGGCCTCGTCGAGATCACCGCTCACGCGGGTCAGCTTCGCGTAATTCAATTCTGCGATGAAGGCGAGATCCGTGGATGGATCCAGCTTGAAAATGTCCCTGTAGGCCTTCGCCGCCTTTTCGGTCTCGCCGAGACGTTCGTACTCGCGCGCCAGGGCGAGCTGGACCTCGAGCAGCTGGTCGCGGTCCGCCGCGAACGTGACGGCCTCCTCGTAGTCGGCAACGGCACGGGCGCGGTCGCCGAGCAGAAGGTGCATCTTCCCGAGCTCGAAATAGGCCTGGGAAGCCACGTCGGGCTCGCCTTCCTCGATGGCGCTCTCCACCGCGCGATTCAGTGTGATCTCCGCGCTTTCGAAATTCTCGAGGCGGACGAAGGACTTTCCGAGCCAGAGTATCGCCTCCGGCACGAGATCACTGTCCGGGTAGCGGTCGAGCAGTTCCTGGAATTTCCGTTCCGCGCGCAGCGCTTCCTTCTTGTAGTAATAGCTCTTCCCGATCAGCATCAGCGCATTGTCCACCCACTTGCTCTTCGGGTAATTGATCAGAATGCGGGAGCATTTCTCAATGACCTTGTCGAGCAGTACGATGGCCGAGGACGGTACGCTCCCCTGCTCCATCATCATGTCGCGGCGAATCTGCTCACGCTGTTCCTCGGGCATGCCATCGGGCATTTCGAGGGAAACGGCGGCGACGGAGGCCTGGTTGGGGTCGATGGCGCGTTCGTTCTGACGCTGCTTGATCTCTTCGACAGCCTGTTCGAAGGTGCGCTCGGCATTGTAGTAGGTGTTGAAATAGCCGGTGGCGTTCTGCCAGCGGACTTCAACAAAATCCCAGACCACGCATCCCTGGAAGAGAAACACGGTGAGGAGAAGCAACGCTATCGACGAGAGATACGGGTGAATTTTCACGGATGGATAATCAGTATTTTCAACATCGTGCCGACTGAAAAATTAGCCGCCGGACGCGCAGAAAAACAAGTCATAAGAAAATACGGCATTCCGCCGCCCCTGACAACCGCGCGCAATTCGCCTCGCGTCGGGGACAGGCCAACCCGCGTCGGGGGAACGGACAACGGGGACATTTCAACCGGCATCGAGGATGCGCCGGTAGAAGTCCTCGTAGAGAGGGACGATTTTCTCCTTGTCGTACACCTCCACCGCACGCCGTCGGGCGGCACGGGAGAAAGCCGCGTACTTGGCCTCGTTGGTGAACAGTTCCACCGCGTAACGGGCCATGCGGTCTGTGTCCCCTATCTCGGCGATATAGCCGGTTTCCGCGTGGAGATTGACTTCGGGGATGCCCCCGATGCTGGTCGAGATCACGGGGAGACCGCAGCTCATGGCCTCGAGCGCGGAGAGTCCGAAGCTCTCGGACTGGCTGGGCAGAATGAACAGGTCCGAGGCGGCCAGGATATCGACCAGGGCGTCCTGCTTGCCGAGAAAGCGGACGTCTTCGAGTATGTTCAGTTCACGGCACAGCGTCTCGCTCTCCGAGCGTTCCGGACCGTCGCCGATCAGGATGAGCTTCGCGGGCAGCTGCGCGCGCACGGTGGCGAAGGTACGGATGACGTCCGGCACCCGCTTGACCGGGCGGAAATTCGAAGTGTGCACCATCACCTTCTCACCGTTCGGGGCGAACAGTTCCTTGTACTGGCAGGATTCCCGCGGGGCGTAGGCCTCGCTGTCGATGAAATTCGGAATGGTCTCTATATCCTTGTCCAGCTGGTAGGTGGCCACCGTCTTGTCGCGCAGGAAGCGCGAGACCGCCGTGACTCCGTCACTGTTTTCGAGCGCAAAACGCATCAGCGGCAGAAAGGACGGTTCGAGTCCGACCAGCGTCGAATCGGTGCCGTGCAGCGTGGTGACGGTCTTGATATTCCCTTTCCCGAGAATCTGCCGCGCAAGGTAGGCGCTCACCGCATGCGGTATGGCATAATGCATGTGGAGGATATCCAGCTCCTGGTACTGGGTGACCTCCACCAGTTTGCTGGTCAGGGCGAGCGTGTACATGTCGAATTCGAACAGCGGGTACTTCGCCATCTCGACCCCGTGGAAATACACGCGGTCATGAAAATGATCGAGGCGGAACGGACGGTCATAGGTCACGAAATGCACCTCGTGTCCGCGGTCGGCCAGGGCCAGACCGAGTTCCGTGGCGACGACGCCGCTGCCGCCGAAGGTGGGATAACAGGTGATGCCGATTTTCAAAGCTGGGAGACCTCCCTGCGAATGCGTAACTTCTTGCGATTGTATGACCATTTCATCCCGTGCCGACTCATGAAGCAGACACCGCCGCAGGACCAGCCAACTCGTCCCGATGACAGCTACCTGACCATCGCCGACCGCAGGGAGACGGAAATAAAAATAGTCGCTTCCCGATTCTTATCCTATGCCATTCCCGCGCCATCGGGGGAAACATTCATGTCCGCGCTCGAAGCGCTGCGCAGGGAGCATTACAACGCCACGCATCACTGTTTCGCGTACCGCGTGGGCTGCGAAGGCGACGATTTCCGCTACAGCGACGACGGCGAACCGGGCGGTACGGCGGGGAAGCGCATTCTCGGTGCCATCGACCGGCGGGAACTGACCGATACCGGTGTGGTCGTCGTCCGCTATTTCGGCGGCACGAAGCTCGGTGTGGGGGGACTGGCGCGGGCCTATACCGACGCGGCGGACGCCGTGCTCGAAGGCTGCAGGATTGAACGGCGCTTCCTCACGCGGCGGCTGACGCTCCGCTTCCCCTACGAGATGACCAGCCAGGTGCATCACGTGCTGGACATGCATGGCATCGACGTCGCCGACCGCCGCTACGTAGAGCACTGCGTGTACGATGTCGCCGTCCGCCTTTCCGCGCATGCGCGCTTTATCCGCGATCTTGAGGACTTTGCGCAGCGCACGGTGACGGTCTCGGAATGCGCGTGACCGGATGCCGGCTGTCCCGCACCCGCAGCACCGCCGGCCGTGCGCGCGCCGAACAGTCATGGCAGGGACGAGGTTGACCCGTCGCGCACGGTAAATTTTTCATGTACGGCGAAAAGCGGGATACGCGTGTCTCCGCTTCTCCGCACGACCACTTCCTCCAGCCGGTAACGCGCGTGCAGATGCGCGGACAACTCTTCCCGCGTCACGCCGAACAGCGATGTGACGCTCTCCCAGATACCGACCATTTCCGGGGGAACGTGCTCGAGGCCCTCGACATACACCGCATCCCCGCGACGCATCGCCCCGTCGATGATGCCGTCGCAATGCGAGAGCATATCCTCCACCCGTTCGAATTTGAACATCTGCCGCACCCGCACCGGCGCTTCCATCGAGATCAGGGCCGAGGACCAGCGTGAGCCCGGCGTCAGCAGCGTGCTGCCGGCATGGCGCGCAGCGAACAGCTCCGCCCGGCGATGCGCGGCGTCGCCGCCGGGAAAGAGCAGCGAAGGCTCACGGACGCTCAGGTTCGCCGCCAGCAGGAGCGCGAGGAGGCCGGTCAGCGCAAAGCGCTGCAGGGACTGCCGGCGCACGGACTGCCGGCGCACGGTTCGCATGCCCGCGGTCATCACGGGAAAAAGAAACGGCAGCAGGTTGAGCCAGAACTGCGGGTCGCTGCCGAGCCAGAAGCTGTTGAAAGCGAGCAGGGACACTGCCGCGACCGCGGCCGCGAGCGTCAGACGCAGGCGCGAACGACGTCCGAACCACGTCCACAGGCCGACAGCGAGTACCGTGAGTCCCGCAGCCCCGAGCTGCAGCATTTGCTGCACGCCGACGGACGCCAGTCCCTGTCCGGTCAGTATACCGCGTACCACCGTGCCCGCGCTGCCTATGTCCACGAACAGCCGCAGGAGGCCTGACAGGCTTCGCGCCACGGCGATGATTCCGCCGGACAGGTGGGCGAGGCTGTCCTGGTTGTGATGTGTCGTCACCCAGGCCCAGAGCGCGGCCGGACTCCCATGCCCGAGAACGCTGACGCCGATGAGCAGGTACGCACCGCCGATGCACCCGATCAGCGTCAGACCGATGCGCGCGAGCGCTTCGCGCAGTTCCCGTCCCCCGCCGGCGGGCAGGAGCAGGATGAGCAGGGCCGGCAGGAGGATCACGCCCTGCACGTGCAGGAGCACGGACAGGGAGAACAGCGCGGCGGACAGCATGCGCCAGCGTCCGGGGGCGGCGCTGTCGCGCCAGCCGGCGCTCTCCTCCGCGGCGCGATGCGAACGCAGGGCGGCATGTACGCTCCATACCAGTGCGGCGAGCGCGGGCATGCCGGTCTCGATGCTGCTGCCATGCAGCCAGAAGGCGTGCGCAACCGCGACGAGGCCGCCTGCGAGAAGGCTGACCTGCCGTCCAGCCTGCGCGATGCGCAGCAGGCCGGCGAGCGCGACCAGCGCGGAGAGGATGACGAGCGCCTGCAGATGCAACGCGGTCGTACCGGGAAGCCAGGACAGCAGCAGTGCGCCGCCGCGGTAGAGCAGCGTCGTCAGGAGGTGATGGGGACGGAAAACGGCGTCCCCGGAGAGCACGAACTGCAGCTCGTCGTACGGATCGCCGATGACGTATGCCGTCGGCATGGTGAGAAGGTACAGCAATGCCGCCGGTACCAGCAGCAGAAGCGGGTTTCTGTAACGCATGTCAGTCGTCCTGTTCAACCACGAAGCCTTCGAGAAGATTGTCCTGTATGCCATCGAGAAAGCGTGACGGTTTGCTGAGTATCGTACCGGTGGCGCGATCATAGATATTCGTGGGATAGGTCATGTACAGCCGCTGCTTGGCGCGCGTGCAGGCGACGTAGAACAGCCGCCTTTCCTCCTCCATCGATTCCATGCTTTCAGCGGCGGCGCTCACCGGGAAGCGACCGTCCACCAGGTACATGACGAATACGCTGTTCCATTCCAGTCCCTTGGCGGAATGGATGGTCGAGAGCGTGACGAACTCGTCCTCGTGTCCGTCGGGCAGCAGTTCCTCCACACTCTCGTTGGGCGGTTCGAGTGCCATGTCGGTGAGCATGACGCTGAGTTGGCCGTAGCGTTCGGCGATGGTCTGAAACATCTCGAGGTCCTTGAGCCGCTTGGGATGATCGTCGTAGCGCGCTTTCAGCACGGGCGTGTAATAGCGCAGGAGGCGTTCGACCTTGTCACCCGGGGCGATTGCGGGCGCGGCGATATCGCGGAGCACGTCGAGCAGAACGGGAATCTCCTTCCCGCGTACGATTTGCCCGATGCGTTCGTCCGCGCTCTCACGGAGGGGATTGAGTCCGGCGAGGATCTCGTCGGTCACGCGTTCGGCGGACACCGGTCCCACACCGTCACAGAGCAGCAGCACACGCGTCCATGACAGGATGTCCTTCGGATTTTCGACGATGCGCAGGTAGGCCAGCAGGTCCTTGACATGCGCGGTTTCCATCAGCTTCAGGCCCCCGAATTTCACGTACGGGATGTTCGCGCGCGCCAGTTCGATCTCGAGGTCGAAACTGTGATACCCCGCGCGAAACAGCACGGCGATTTCCTTGAGCGGCACGCCTTCCTCGCGGAGTTCGAGTATCTGCTGGGCGATGAAACGGGACTGCGTGTTCTCCCCCTCCATCGATATCAGCGCGGGGGTCATGCCTTCGCCGCGGCTGGTGAACAGCTCCTTGTTGTATTTTTCCGCAGCGAGGCGAATGATTTCATTCGTGAAATCCAGTATCGGCTGCGTGCTGCGGTAGTTCTCTTCGAGCGTGATCACCCGGGTGTCCGCGAACTCTTTCGGGAAGTCCATGATATTGCGGAAATTCGCACCGCGGAAAGAATAGATGCTCTGCGAATCATCACCGACGACCATGACGTTGTCGTGCGCCGCGGCCAGCTGTCGGACGATGCGGGCCTGAAGACGGTTGGTGTCCTGATACTCGTCGACCATGATGTAGCGATAGCGCTCTCCCAGATTCTGCCTGATGCCCTCGTGCTTTTCGAGCAGCGTGACGAGGTTGACCAGCAGGTCGTCATAGTCCATCACGTTGTTCTGCCGCTTGTAGGCCACGTAGGCCTGGGCGAGTTTTTCCAGGTCCGCGACCTGCTCGGAGAACTGGGGGAAATCCCCGGCAATGACCAGGTCCAGCGACGTGAGCGTGTTGACCGACGCGCTGTACATGCGTAGCAGCGTCTGCTTTTTCGGGAAACACTTGTTGCGCGTGGCCAGTCCCAAGCGCGTGCGCAGCAGGTTGATCACGTCCTCGGCATCGCCCTGGTCGAGTATGGTGAAATCGCTGCTGTAACCGATCTCGCCGGCATGCCTGCGCAACGTGGCGTTGGCGAAGGAATGGAAGGTGCCGCCGGAGACGCGTTCGGTGCGTTCGTCGAGCAGCAGCGATGCGCGGCGCAGCATTTCCCGCGCCGCCTTGCGGGTGAAGGTGAGCAGCAGCACGGCTTCCGGACGCACGCCCTGTTCGATCAGCCGCGCCACGCGATAGGTCAGCGTGCGCGTCTTCCCGGTTCCCGCGCCCGCCACGACGAGGGCGGGACCTTCGAGATGCGCCGCGGCTTCGTACTGCGCCTCGTTGAGTTCGTCGCGGTAACGGATGCGGAAGCGGTTTTCATCCGAGGTGATGAGGGTGAGGGACGATTTTTTCAGGGTGATCTTCTTCACCCGCTCACTCCTCCGCCGCGTCACGCCGCGGCGTGCCGAAACGCTGTATGAAATCCCGGATGACCGGGTCTTCCGAGGCACGGAAGGCGGCGGGCGTCCCTGCGAAGTAGATACGTCCCTCGTGCATCATCGCCACGCGGTGCACGATGTTGTAGACACTGAACATGTCATGCGTGACGACGATGGACGTGGCGTTGAGCTGCTCGGTGATCCTGGCGATGAGGGCGTCGATCTGCTCGGACATGACCGGGTCGAGTCCGGTCGTCGGCTCGTCGTACAGCAGGTAATCCGGGTCCGTGGCCAGTGCGCGCGCCAGTCCCACGCGCTTGCGCATGCCACCCGACAGTTCCGAGGGCTTTTTCTCCTCGATGCCGGGGAGGCCGACAACCCCCAGCTTTTCCGCCACGATGCGACGAAGCTGCTCCTCTTCGAAATCGTGGTTCTCCATCAGTCCCAGCGCGATATTCTCCCGCACCGTCATCGAATCGAACAGCGCCGCGCCCTGGAAAAGGAAACCGAAGCGTCCCCGCAGGGCGTAGAGCTCATGCTCTTTGAGCGTATGGACATTCTTCCCGTCGACGATGACTTCCCCCTCGTCCGGCGTCAGCAGTCCGATCACGTGCTTGAGCAGGACGCTTTTCCCGCAGCCGCTCTGTCCGACGACGGCGATGGTTTCCCCGGTCTCGATCGTGAGATCAACGCCCCGCAGCACGTGCAGGTCCCCGTTGAAGGATTTGTGCAGATTGCGAATTTCTATCATGCCGAAATATAGAGAATTGCACTGATGGATACATGCCGCTATCTTACTCTTCATTACGGAAGTCCCTGCGCGCAGCAGCGCGAAACATCTCTCCCGGACAGTCGTATGCGTGAAGTGCATCGGCGACAGATGGTCGCCTCGAAACTGAAATAATACCGGAGTCCTTTCCATGAAACACCTCAGCATTTTCCTGCTGATCACCTTTCTGAGCACCTCCCTGTCCGCACAGGAACAGGAGACCCTTTTCGGATCCAACGCGGAGCACGGCGGCTACGGCGCCGTCTCGGTTCGCTTCTCCTCAATTCAGAGCACCGATGCCGTGCTCGTCGGCGGCTACGGCGGCTGGTTGATCGATCACCGCCTCATGCTCGGTGTCGGCGGTTTCGGCCTCGTGACCGACGTGCGCGCACGTCCCGTGGCACAGGAGCTGTACTCCTGGAACAACGAGGCACTGTACGTGAACTTCGGCTACGGCGGCTTCATGATGGAATACACCGTCGCCCCCAGCGAGCTGCTGCATTTCACCGTGCAGGCCCTTATCGGCGGCGGCGGCGTGCAGTACCGCGAGGACTGGTTCGAGCACGACGACGACTGGCACAACGACAGCCGGCGCCACGGGGGAACGGACGCCCTCTTCGTCCTCGAACCCGCCGCGCAGGTCGAGGTCAACATCACCCCCTGGTTCCGCGCCTCCGCCGGAGCAAGCTACCGCCATGTCAGCGGCATCGACGAGCTGCAGGGCATAGAAAACGACGACCTCAAGGGAGTCACGGGCAATCTCACATTCAAGTTCGGCGCCTTCTGAGCACAAGCGTTCGCTCCTTCTGAAAGGATGGATTCATGCGCGCATGAATCCATCCTTCCTTTTTATGCTTCCATCTTTCATCATCGCTCTCATCGTCCCCACGCTCCCATTTTTCTCATCGTCCCCACGC
>JAVVFP010000660.1:0-1787 GCA_032250495.1 Bacteroidota bacterium
GGGCCGCAACGACAGATACGGTGCAGCGTCCGCGGGATAATCCCCGCGGTCGTGTCCCAGCTGCCGCATGGAGTTTGCGATCGTTTTTCGTCGCTGTCCGAACGTGGCTTTTACCAGCATTCTAAAAAACGAATAATTTTCTATTTCTCCCAAACGGTTTTGCCGCAGGTCGAAGTGCAGGACAGTGGACCAGACTTTCGGTTTCGGCACGAAGACATTGGGAGAGACGTGGAAGCACCTGCGCAGCGCGGCGTGTGCGCCGCAGATGACCGAGAGAATGCCGTATTCCTTTCCCCCGGGGGGAGCGAGTATGCGTGCGGCCACCTCCCGCTGCATCATGAATACGGCGTCTGCGACGACCTGCTGCTGCGCGAAGACGTGGAAGAGGATCTGGCTTGTGATGTTGTAGGGCAGGTTGCCGATCAGGTGGAGCGCGCGTGCATCGCCGCCGGCGAGCGCATGCAGATCGAGTTCAAGCACATCCCTGTGCAGGATATGCATATCGGCGGCACCGGCTGACCGGAAGCGCTGCCGCAGCGTGTCCACCGCCCGTGCGTCCACTTCCACGGCGGTCAGGCGGATGCGCCTTTCCGCGAGCAGGGCGGTGAGCACTCCGGGACCGGACCCGATCTCGACCACGTGATCGTCCTCAGCCGGCGCGAGCGCCTCGACGATGTTGCGGGCGATGTTTCCGTCGTGGAGGAAATGCTGTCCCAGGCTTTTTTTCGGGTGATACGGTACACTGCGCATGGGGGAAAGATACAAAAATCGACTGCCATCCCTGCGTTGCGAATGGAGCGGGAAACATCTACTTTGGTCAACAGTACGAACCGTTTCGTCCACCATATCCTGCTCATGGAACAGATACCGGAAAATTTCCGCTGCGGCTATGTCGCGATCGTCGGCGCCCCGAACGCCGGCAAGTCCACACTGATGAACGCCATACTGGGGATGAAAATATCCATCGTCACCGCCAAGCCGCAGACGACGCGGAAGCGGGTACTGGGTTTTCACACCGGCGAGACGCATCAGATGATATTCATCGATACTCCCGGACTCATCAAGCCGAAGTACGTGCTGCAGGAATCGATGGTGAACGCCGCCCACGCCGCCATCGCGGAAGCGGATGCCTGCTGCTACCTCGTCGACGCTCCCCGCGTGCTGGAGTCCGGCCAGGCCTTTCCCGAGGGACTGTTCGATCTGTTCCGCGAGAGCGGACGACCGGTGATCGCCGTCCTCAACAAGGTGGATATCGTGCGCAGCAAGCGTGAACTGCTGCCGCTGATGCAGCGCGCACTCGAGGCCTATCCCTTCGCCGAGGTCATCCCGATCAGCGCCCTGGAAGGCGATGCCGTGCCGGAGCTGCTCGCCGCGCTCGAAAAGCTGCTTCCCCCCGGTCCCCCTCTCTATCCCGTCGACATGCTCTCCGATCAGCCGGAACGCTTTTTCGTGAGCGAGATCGTCCGCGAGAAGATTTTCGAGCAGTTCCGCCAGGAAGTACCCTACGCCACCGAGGTCTACATCGCGGAGTACCGCGAGGAAGAGGAACGCGACTACATCGCCGCCGAGATCATCGTCGAGCGTGAAAGCCAGAAACGCATCATCATCGGGGCGCAGGGGGCGGCGATCAAGCGTATCGGCATGGCGGCCCGCGAGGATATCGAGCACTTCCTCGGTCGGCGCGTTTTCCTCGACCTGCACGTGCGCATCCGTGAAGGATGGCGCGACAACGCCTCGTGGATACGTCGCTTCGGCTACTGAGTTCCGTTGTTCACAGGAGACGTCAT
>JAVVFP010000661.1:0-1781 GCA_032250495.1 Bacteroidota bacterium
CTACACGATGAGCAATCTGCCGCTCGACGCGTCGGAAAGCCGGCGCTACCTGTTCAGCAACCGCGGCGGTGCGGAGAGCGGCGGCGTGCGTTATCTGCATGCGCCTCAGCAGCTGTTCGATGCGGCGCGGGACTATCCGGTGGGCAGTTTTGTACGCGACGGTTCGGACGAATGCTACGAGAGCCTCGCCGACCTGTCCGCTTCCACACCGCAGAACCAGCTCTCCGAAGCGGCCAGCTGGCGCTCGGCGGGAACAGTTTCCTACGTCGCCGCCGGGCATTTGCAGCGCTTTACGGGACCGGAGGTCGACATCGCGCTGCAGGCGTCTGCCGCCGTGGTGAATGCGGCGGTGTTCGCGCTCAATGCCGCGAACGGACTGTATGACCGCGTCGTGTTCGCACAGCAGTATCGTCATCAGGCGCCGGTATCGACGCAGCGCCTCTCCCTGCGGCAACTTCCCGAAGGCGTATACCGCGTGACGGCAAACGGGGAGGAAGAAATGATCTGCCTGCGGCCGGACGGCGACTGGTATGATGCCATCGGCTTTGTCCGCATCTCCGACAGTGCGTCCATCGCAGCCTCGCATCGACTGCTCAACAACGACGGCAGCTTTGCGCATCCGCGATTCTCCATCCGCTTCGCACCGCTGAGCGTGCTGTGGCAATACCGCGCGAAAACCGAACGCGTCAGGAAGGTGCTCGACACAAGCGGCGGTATCAGCTTCACATCGCCGGAGACGAGGGTGTTCCGCAGTACGCTGCCGCAGCGCCTGCGGGAAACGGCGTACGACAGTATCGTGATCGAGTTCAACGACACAAATCCCGTCGACCCGATGAAAACCATTCAGATCGAGAACATGGAAGTTCCCGGACTTCGCAACCGCGGCAGTGTCATGCAGAACGGCACATCCTATATCACCAGTCAAGTCACTCTCAATTACTAACAACAGTGTGGTGCCATGGCAACTACGTATAAGACCCCGGGCGTGTACATAGAGGAAATTCCCAAGCTACCGCCATCCATCGCGCAAGTGGAAACCGCCATCCCCGCCTTCGTCGGCTACACGGCGAAAGCGGAAAAAAATGGTGAGAGCCTTACCGAGAAACCGACGCGCATCAGTTCGCTGCTCGAATTCGAAGAGTACTTCGGGGGCGAGCATGTGCCTGCATCCGTCTCCGTCGTGGTCGATGACGCGAACAATTTCGCGGTCGACAGTGTGACGCTCGCCAACACGGAGCGTTTTTATCTCTACGACAGCATGCGCCTGTTCTTCGACAACGGGGGCGGCGACTGCTTTATCGTTTCCGTCGGGAATTTCGACAATGCGCCGGAACTCGACGGAGCGAATTCCAGCATGCTCGATGGACTGCGGGCGCTGGAGAAAGAGGACGAGCCCACGATACTGCTCTTCCCGGATGCGTGTAATTTTTCGGTGGACGATCCGACCGACACCGACCTGTACGCGCTGCAGCAGCAGGCGCTGGCGCAGTGCGCCAAACTGCAGGACCGTGTTTCCGTGTTCGACCTGCATGAACATACCATCGACGATCATGACCAGGCCGTCACATCCTTCCGGAACAACATCGGCATCAACAGCCTCAAGTACGGGGCGGCCTACTCACCGTGGCTGATCACGTCCTATCCACGGACGGTGGACTTCCCCATGTTTCGTGACAATGTGACGCGGCTCAGCGACAGCGGGGCCGTGGACCTCGGCAGCATCACTTCCGACAGTGCGCTCAATGCGCTGGTCACGACCTTCAACAGCGCGGAAACGGAAT
>JAVVFP010000071.1:0-10241 GCA_032250495.1 Bacteroidota bacterium
CATCGACAAAGGTTCGCGCATGGGCATCGTCAGCGATGTGCAGCAGGAGCTGCGCCGCGCCGACGCACTGCGCATCAATTACTCTGCGCTGGTCAAACTCTGACCGCGCACGGAGTCCGTGGGAAAAGGCAGGTGCCCCGCGGCGTCTGCCTTTTTTCCTTTTCCACCACCCGGAGAAAGCCATGTCCTTGACAGAACGCATTGCGCAGGATATGAAGGCGGCCATGAAGGCAGGGGACAAGCTGCGTCTCGAGACGCTGCGCTCGCTTCGTGCCGGCATCCTGGAATTCGAAAAGACGAAGGCGGGGAACGTTCCCGGTGAGGAGGACGAAATCCGCATCCTGACCGCCGCCGCGAAGAGGCGCCGCGAAGCGATCGAACAGTATCGTGCCGCGGGACGCACGGACCTTGCCGACAACGAGGAGAAGGAACTCGCCGTCATCAGCGCCTACCTTCCCGCGCAGCTGAGCGGTGACGAACTCGAGGCCCTGGTCGACGCGGCCATCGCCGAGAGCGGCGCGACGGAGATGAAGGATTTCGGCCGCGTCATGGGGCCGCTGATGAAAAAACTGCAGGGCCGCGCAGACGGCGGCGTGGTACAGGCCATGGTGCGCAGCAAGCTGGGAGGAGGCTGATTGAACCTCCCGTCCCCGTCGTCCGACATCGCGGCGCCTTTTCGCGATGCCCTCGCGAAACTCGACCTGTCCCGCATCATCGACCATGTCGCAGCGTACTGCATCACCGGCTACGGCAGGGAGCGTGTCCGCCGGCTTCATCCGACCGACGTGTTCGCTTTCGTCCGTGACGAGCTCGACCGCGTGCAGGAGATGCGGGGACTCCTCGACGCCGAGGATTCTCCCCCCCTGGAAATGCTCGAGGAAACTCGTCCCGCACTGCATCGTGCGGGTAAGAGCGGCAGCATGCTGCCGGCGGAAGATTTCCGCGACCTGCTGCGCACGCTCATCACCGCGCGCAAACTGCGCGGCTATTTCCTCAAGCGCGCGGAGCGCTGTCCGATGCTCTCGCGCATGGCCGCCAATCTTTACGAGGACAAGCTGCTCGAGTACCACATCGATCGTGTCGTCGACGAGGAGGGGGGCGTCAAGGATTCCGCGAGCAAGGAACTCCGCCGCATACGCAGGGAAATCATCGACAGGTCCGGTCAGCTCCGCCGCCGCATGGAAAACATCCTCAAGCGCGTCTCGGAGGACGAACTGGTCATGGAGGAGCTTGTCACCATGCGTGACGGCCGCCTGGTACTTCCCGTCAAGGCGGAGTACAAGCGGCAGATCCAGGGCTTCATTCATTCGACGTCCGCCACGGGACAGACCGTCTACATCGAGCCGACGGAAACACTCGATCTCAACAACGAAATCCGCGACCTGCAGTTCGCTGAGATACGCGAGATCAACACCATCCTCACCGAGCTGACCGACCGCCTTCGCAACGCGGTGGAGGCCCTTCTGCAGAGCATCGATACGATCGGAGAACTCGACAGCCTCTACGCCCGCGCACGCTACGGACGGGAGAGTCTCGCCCACTGCCCGAAGGTGAAGCTCGACGGACCGCTGGTCCTGCATCATGCCCGCCATCCGCAGCTGCTGTTGCATAAAAAGCGCGCCGACGTCATTCCCCTGGATCTCACCCTGGGTGAGGACGCCACGACCATCATCATCACGGGCCCCAACGCCGGGGGAAAGAGCGTGACGATGAAAACGGTCGGACTCTGTGCGCTGATGGTGCAGAGCGGCCTCCCCGTTCCCTGTGATCCCGCCAGTGAATTCCCCGTCTATAAGAGCGTGCATGTGGACATCGGCGACGAACAGTCCGTCGAAAACGACCTGAGCACGTTCAGTTCGCATATCAGTCGGCTCGCCCGCATCGTCGAGCACGCCGACACGCACTCCCTGGTCCTCATCGACGAGATCGGTACAGGCACCGATCCCGCCGAGGGAAGCGCCCTCGGCGCTGCAATACTGCAGCATCTGACGCGCGCGCGGGCGCATGTCATCTCCACCACGCATCACGGCATGCTCAAGGCCTTTGCGCACGCACAGGAGGGAATGAGCAATGCGGCCATGGAGTTCGACATGCATACGCTGCAGCCCACCTATGTCTTCCGCGCGGGTCTGCCCGGGAGCAGCTACGCCTTCGAAATCACCCGGCGACACGGGATGGCAGCTTCCATCATCGATCGCGCCCGCGACATCCTCGGTACGCAGTCCGACGCCCTCGAGCAGCTGCTCGCGGAAGTCGAAAGACAGTCGCAGGATCTCGGAATCCGGCTGCGGAAGGCGGAACAGCAGGAGGAGCAGTACCGGGCACTGCTGGCCGAGTACACTGCGAAGAGCAGGGGACTCAAACAGGAGGCGAAGGAGATCAAGCGCAGGGCCCTCGAGGAAGCCGAACGCGTCATCCGGGAGTCCAACGCCGCGATCGAAGAAGCCATTCGCGGCATCCGGGAAGCGGAGGCTTCACGCGAGGCCATTCGGCAGGCGCATGCGCGCGTGCAGACGCAGAGGGAGACCATCACGGAGCTCCTCGAAGAAAACCGGCCGGAAGCGGACCGAACGGAAGCGGACCGGGGCACGACGACGGCGCTGCAGGCGGGTGACGAGGTGGCCATGCGGGACAATCCTTCCACGCGCGGCATCGTACTCGAAGCGCCGCACGGCGGAAAGGTCGCCGTCGCCTTCGGCAGCATACGGATGCAGGTCGACTCCGGCAGCCTGCGCGCCGTGCCCAAAAGCGCGCGCCGGGAGACGGTATCCACGCAGCACATCGAGGAACAGGCCGACGGCAGCGAGATCGACGTCCGCGGCATGTACGGTGACGACGCGATCCGCGAAATCGATCGCTTCCTGTCCCACGCGTGGGCCTCGGGACTCAAACGCGTCGATATCATTCACGGCAAGGGCACAGGGGCGCTGCGCAAGCGCGTGCACAGCTACCTCAAGGACCTTCGTTTCGTCGCGCGCTTCGCGCTCGGCGAGTGGAATGAGGGCGGCTCCGGGATGACAAAGGTTTATTTTCAAGAGGATTAGCTGCGCACCGCACGGGACCGTGTCCTTGGAATTGCCTCTGGCTTTGTGTATTATGGGCGCGGAATAACCTGCCACTAGACGCCATACAGCGTGACTCAGACCATCAGATCCATTCTCGTTGCGAATCGGGGAGAAATAGCCGTGCGCATCCTCCGCGCCTGCCGGGAGATGGGTATTCGCAGTGTCGCGGTCTATTCTGAACCCGACGCCGCGGCCCCGCACGTGCGCATGGCGGATGAAGCCTACTGCATCGGTCCTGCCGAATCCGCGAAGAGCTATCTCCTTCAGGACGTCATCATCGACGTCGCCAGGAAGGCGGGCTGCGATGCCATCCATCCCGGTTACGGCTTCCTTTCCGAGCGCGCAGCATTCGCCCGCGCCGTCCGCGATGCGGGCATGATCTTCATCGGTCCCGACGCCTCGGCCATCGAGACGATGGGGGACAAGACTTCAGCCCGCACGCTGATGATCAGGCGCGGCGTGCCCGTGGTCCCCGGTACGGAAAGCGCCATCACAGACGGTGAGGAGGCCGCACGCACGGCGGCGCAGGTGGGATATCCCATACTGCTCAAGGCCGCCGCCGGCGGAGGGGGCAAGGGCATGCGCGTCGTCGAGGATGCCGGCGACCTGCAGCGCGCCCTCACCTCGGCGCAGAACGAGGCACGCGCCGCTTTCGGCGATGATCGCGTCTACATCGAGAAATTCGTCGTCGAGCCGCGTCACATCGAAATCCAGGTACTTGCCGACGCGCACGGCAACATCGTGCACCTGGGGGAACGCGAATGCTCGATCCAGCGCCGCCATCAGAAAGTCGTCGAGGAAGCACCGTCGGCGATTGTCGACGAGGAAATGCGGGCGCGGATGGGAAGCGCCGCCGTGGAAGCGGCCCGGGCCTGCGGATACGTCAATGCCGGCACCATCGAATTTCTCGTCGACAGGGACAGAAATTTCTATTTTCTTGAAATGAACACCCGGCTGCAGGTCGAACATCCCGTCACGGAGCTGGTCACGGGCATCGACCTGGTGAAAATGCAGATCAGGGTGGCGGAGGGACATCCGCTGCCGTTCACGCAGGAGCAGATTCATTTTCGCGGACACGCCATCGAATGCCGTCTCTGCGCCGAGGACGTGCGAAGCGATTTCCTCCCCGACACCGGCGTCATCACCGCGTACAGGCCCGCGCAGGGCTTCGGCGTCCGCGACGATTCCGGCATTGCCGTCGGCAGCGAGATCTCCATCCATTACGACCCGATGTTCGCGAAACTCGTGGTCTGGGGCATGGACAGGGCCGACGCCATCAGCAAAATGCGCCGTGCGCTCGACGAATATGTCCTCGAAGGTGTCGAGACGACGATGCCGTTCTGTCGTTTCGTGATGGACCATCCGAAATTCATCGCGGGCGATTTCCAGATCGATTTCGTGCAGCGGCATTACAGGGCGGAACTGCTCGCCCCCCTCCCGGAGCGGGAGGAGATCGCCGCTGCCATTGCCGCCATCGAGGCCTCAGAAATCGTTCCGCGGCCCGCCATTCCCGCGCAGGACGGCGGATGGAGCTGTTCCCGCTGGGCATTGCAGCACCGGCAGGGGGGACGCACATGAGCAGAACGTGGACGGTTCGTATCGGGGGAAGGGAGTACAGAATCGAACGAAGTGACGACGGGAAGTATCTCGTCGACGATGCCCCGGTCGATGTCGAAAGGCATCCCGTCGCCGGCGGCACACTGCTGCGCTTCGACAACCGCAGCTTCGAAACCACCGCACGCAGCATCGACCGCGAGGCGGGACGGTTTCATGTTACCGTAAATGGTCGTTCCGCGACCGTTGACATAGAAGATGAGCGCACCGCGCTCATGCGCGCATACCAGTCCGACAAAGCCACACAGCTTCAAAGTGCTCTCGTCCGCTCGCCGATGCCCGGGAAAATCACCCGTGTGATGGTCAGGGAAGGGGAGCTGATCGAAGCAGGCCAGGGAGTCGTCATACTCGAGGCGATGAAAATGGAGAACGAGATCAAGGCACCTTCCGCCGGTATCGTAAAGGCGATCCGAATCCAGGAGGCCGACGCAGTCGAAAAGAACGCAGTTCTTATAGAGATCTCCTGATTCGCTCATCTATTCGGAGGATACCGTGAACAGAACTCTCCTGTTTTCGGCGTTGCTGTGTTTCAGCATCGCCCTTTCCTCGCACGCCTCAGCCGGTGGTTTCCAGCTCAACGAGCACGGCGCCCGCGCCATGGCGCAGGCCGGCGCCTTCGCCGCCCGTGCGAACGATGGCTCCGCGATCTTCTTCAATCCCGCGGGACTTTCCTATCTCCGGGGTACCCGGCTCATGGTCGGGGCCACACTCATCGCACCTTCCTACACGTACTACGGTCCGAGCAATCTCAACAGCAACCAGGCGTGGGAGATGAACAACAACCTGTTCTATCCCCCGAACCTGTACCTGACACATACCTGGACGGACGGTGTCCTCAAGGGACTCGCGGCCGGTATCGGCGTCACCACGCCATACGGTCTCGGCACCGAATGGGATGACGACTGGATCGGCCGTGCCGTGACACGTGAGATAGAATTGCAGACCTTTTTCGTCATGCCCACCGTCAGCTATGCCGTCAATGAATGGGTCGCGATCGGTGTCGGCGCGAACATCGTCATCTCGAACGTGATGCTGCGCCGTGCGGTGACGAACTTCGATCCCGTCATGGATCTCGAGCTGGAAGGGGACGGGGATCTCGCATACAGCTTCAATGCCGGCGTGATGCTGCGTCCCACCGATGATATCTCACTCGGATTCACATACCGCGCGGAGACGCAGCTGGATTTCGAGGGCAGCGCCGACTTTCATCCCCCCGCATCACTCGCATCGCTGTTTCCCGGCGGCGACGTCACCACCGGGATCGCGCTGCCGGCGACCTGGTTCGCGGCGATCGCGTACTCGCCGATGGACAACCTCGACATCGAGTTCGATTACCAGTTCATCGGCTGGTCCTCGTACGACAGGCTCGCCATCGACTTCGCCGTCGACGGGGAGAACACGCCCGGCGTCCTTCAGAACGACGTATCGTCTCCGAAGGATTACGAGGACACCTTCATCGCACGCCTCGGAGCGGAATACCGTCTGCCGGCCCTGGGACTCGCCCTCCGCGGCGGCTACTTCTACGACAGCAATCCCGTGCCGGACAAGAGTCTCGAACCGCTGCTCCCGGACTCGGACCGTCACGGTCTGAATATCGGCGTGGGAATCGACCTCATACCGGCCATCACGCTGGATCTCGCCTACCTGCATCTGTTCTTTATGGACAGGACCACGGATCAGACCGTGTACCCGGACGGCGTGCATCTCGACGGAATGTACAGCGGCAGTGTCGACCTGATGGCTCTCAACATCACGTACGCGTTTTAAAAGGAGGACATACCATGAACAACACACGAATACTGTCCGCTCTCCTTGTCGCCGTCGTTATGCTGAGCGCCTGTGCGGAGGATACCCCCATCGCCGATCCCTCACTCGGCGAGATCAACCCGAATGTCTACGTCGCCATCGGCAACAGCCTGACCGCCGGCTTCGCGAACGGCGCGCTGTACGAGTCCGCCCAGGCCTACAGTTACCCGAAGCTCATCGCCCGGGCAGTGGGGACGCCCGAATTCGTGCAGCCCCTGATCCCGGATCCCGGCACCGGGAATCTCATGATCTGGCAGGGATTCGCCGCGGGTGGACGACCCCTCATCTCCTACAACGGCAACGTGCTCTCGGCTCCTTCCAACATCGCCCATCCCGCAGCATACCATAACCTCGGCCTCCCGGGCGCGGTCCTCTATGACGCGCTCGATGTCACCGATATCACCGAGCGCGCAACACAGCGCGGGAATCCTTTTTACATGCTGATCATGCGTGACCAGGAGAATTTCGGGAACAGCCTGCTCGATCAGGCCATCGTTCTCGATCCGACACTGCTCACGTTCTGGCTCGGGAACAACGATGTGCTCGCCTACGCCGCGAGCGGCGGAACACGCGGTACGAACACCGGTATCGGCGGTTTCCCGCAGGGAACGCGTCCCACCGAGCGCGCCGCCTTCAGAGCCATGATCAGGAACGCCTTCACCGGAATCCAGACGCTGCTGCCGGACACGAAGGTCCTCGTCGGCAACATACCGGATCCGACCGTGGCGCCCCTGTTCACGACCGTCCCCCGGAAGATTCCGAATCCCACCGATCCCGCACAGCTGCTCGACGTGTATTATCGCACGAGCAGCAACACCGTCGGCACGGTCGGACCGGAGGACTATGTCCTGCTGACTGCGCAGGCGGAACTCGGGCAGGGGGTCGGACTGCATCCGCAGAACCCGCTGCCCTCGCAGTACGTGCTCGATGCCACCGAGGTGGAAATCGTGCATGCGGCCGTCCGGGGGATTTCAACAGCATCCTCGCCGCGGAAGCGGAAGCCCACGGTTTCGCCCTCGTCGACTGCAACCGCCTGCTGAACGGTATTCATGAAAACGGCTACAGGATCGCAGGGGAATACTATACGACCTCCTATATCTCGGGCGGACTGTTCAGTCTCGACGGCGTGCATCTGACGCCGCGCGGCAACGCCATCGTCGCGAACGAATTCATCGCGACCATGAACCGCGCCTTCGGGGCGAATATCCGCCAGGTCCCGCTGCACACGATTCCTGGCATCTCGGCTCCCGCGGGCATCGGAAAACGATCCGTCTGGTCGCTTGACATGCCGTACACATCGGCCGGACCGGACTGGATTTTCGGCGCACGCTGATCCTCAGTGCATGCATGGAGGAAAACCCGCCCTGCCGGAAAGCAGGTGCGGGTTTTTCCGTAAGGGATTGTCCCTGCGTGTTCGTATTTTCTGTATTGGACCACGCGACGGTCCCTCGTCGAACAATCACCATTTTCTGCCCGGAGTCCTTTCATGCAGCACGAACCCGTGGTCACTCTCGATATCGCCAGGGAACTCGGTCTTACCGATGAAGAATACCAGATGGTCCTCGATTATCTGGGACGCACCCCGACCTACACTGAACTGGGCATGTACAGTGTGATGTGGAGCGAACACTGCTCGTACAAGAATTCCATCGCACAGATCAAGACGCTGCCGCGCAGCGGTGGCAGACTGCTGGTCGGTGCGGGGGAGGAGAATGCCGGACTCGTGGACATAGGAGATGGACTCGCGGTCGCCTTCAAGATCGAAAGCCATAATCACCCATCCGCCATCGAACCCTTCCAGGGTGCGGCGACCGGTGTCGGTGGCATCCTGCGTGATATTTTTACGATGGGAGCGCGTCCCATCGCCGCCTGTGATTCCCTCCGTTTCGGCGACCCGGAAAATCCCCGCGTGCGCTATCTGGTCAAGGGTGTGGTCAGCGGCATCGGCCATTACGGCAACTGCTTCGGCGTGCCGACAGTGGCGGGCGAGATATACTTCGACAGCTCCTATCAGGGCAATCCGCTGGTGAACGCCATGGCCGTCGGCATCGTGCGCCACGAGCAGACCGCTTCGGCCACCGCGGAGGGAGTGGGAAATCCCGTGATGATCGTCGGGTCCAGTACCGGACGCGACGGCATTCACGGTGCGACCTTCGCGTCGGTGGACCTGAGCGCGGAGAGCGAATCGAAGCGACCGAGCGTGCAGGTCGGCGATCCCTTCACCGAGAAGCTCCTGCTCGAGGCGACGCTGGAAATCATCAGGGAGGATCTCATCATCGGGATACAGGACATGGGGGCCGCCGGCATCACCTGCTCGTCCTGCGAAATGTCGGCCAAGGGAAAAAGCGGCATGAAAATCGATCTCGACCTCGTGCCGATCCGCGAGGAGGGAATGTCCGCGTACGAGATACTCCTCTCCGAGTCGCAGGAACGCATGCTGGTCGTCGTCAAGAAGGGGAATGAAGAACGCGTGCGGGAAATCTTTTCGAAGTGGGACCTGCACGCCGTCACCATTGGACATGTGACCGGCGACGGCATGGTGACCGTCTCGCGCGACGGGGAAATCAAGGCCGTCGTTCCGGCGGACAGCCTTGTGCTGGGCGGGGGCGCGCCCGTGTATCATCGTGAGACGCGTCGCCCGGATTACCTCGCGACCACGCAGTCCTTCCGCATGCAGTCCATTCCCGTTCCCGCCGACCTCGCCGCCGTGCTGACCGGACTGCTCGCCACGCCGAATATCGCGAGCAAGGCCTGGGTGTACGAGCAGTACGACACCTCCGTACGGACGAATACCGCCGCCGGTCCCGGTGGCGACGCCGCGGTGATCCGTGTCAAGGATACACGCAAGGCGCTCAGCGTGAAGACTGACTGCAACGGCCGCTATGTCTACCTCAATCCCCGGCGTGGCGGAGCCATCGCCGTCGCCGAGGCGGCCCGCAATGTCGTCTGCACCGGTGCCCAGCCCCTGGCCATCACCAATTGCCTGAACTTCGGCAATCCGTACAAACCGGAGGTCTACTACCAGTTCTCCGAGGCCATCGCCGGTATGGGAGAGGCCTGCCGCCTCTTCGACACGCCCGTGACCGGAGGCAACGTGAGTTTCTACAACGAAAATCCCACCGGTGCCGTCTATCCGACGCCGGTGATCGGCATGCTGGGATTGATCGCGGACGTGGATCACATCACCGGTGCCGCCTTCACGGCAGCGGACGACGACATCATCCTCCTCGGCGCGAACCGCAATGAGATCAACGGTAGCGAGTACCTCGCCTCGCATCACGGCATCGTCGGCGGCGACGCCCCGTACCTGCACCTCGAGTCGGAGAAAGTCCTGCATGAGGTCCTCCTCACCGCGATCCGCGAGGGACGCATCCGCAGCGCGCACGACGTCTCCGACGGCGGCCTCGCCGTGGCCCTGGCGGAAAGCTGCTTCCTCGGTCCCATTCATGTCGGCGCGACCGTTTCCCTCGAAACGACCGGTTTCCGCAAGGACGCCCTGTATTTCGGTGAAGCGCAGTCCCGCGTTGTCGTCAGCTGCGCACCCGGACAAAGCGATGCCGTCGTCCTTGCCGCGAAAAGCGCGGGCATCGACGCCGCGATAATCGGGAAGACGGGCGGTGACCGCCTTCGCATCAACGACGACATCGACATCAGTGTGCAGGATCTGGCGAATGCGCATGCCGCAACACTCGGAAGCATGCTCGAAGAATCGTGAGACAATCATTCGTCAGGCGCATATGGCAAGGTTCCCTCCGG
>JAVVFP010000662.1:0-1778 GCA_032250495.1 Bacteroidota bacterium
CGGTAGCCGTGGGACGTCCCTATGGTATTCGCATGGGGAATCTGCACGACATGCAGTGGCGCGGTTTCCCAGAGCCAGCACGCGAAATCAAATCCGTTCGGGGGAAGTCCGGCGAAGCCGGCGGACATCGATTCGGCGATGCGTCGCGCCATGTCCCAGGCGGTGAGGTAGCGGTCGCCGATGCGCGGCGGCTGTTCGAGCTGTGTCACGACATCCGCCAGCACCTCCTCGAAGGCGCCACCGTTGACCGCCATGCTGTTGGCGATGTTGCGATCGAAAATACCGCGCGCGGTCTGTTCGTCGGGCTGCGGTGTGTGTTGCATTTCCGGCATGACTCATCACTATTGATTCTGGAAGCGCGGGTTCCCTTCGGGGAAGCACCTTGTGTGGAATGCTTCGCGAGAGTCCCGAAGCGGGACATCAGTTCGCGTCGCGTTCCGTCGCGATTGCACCGGGAGACCAGAGCCGCAGGAAACGCGACACTGCCGCAGGATCATGGCCATCACCGGATTCCAGCAGACCGCTGTCCTGCGTGTGCAAGCGCACTCCCGCTCCGTCGAGAACGACGAGTACGGGGAAACCGAATCGCTGCGGCCAGGCGAGCCGCTCGAGTACATCCATGTTCCGGTTCTCCTTGCTGTAGTTGATGCGGAGCAGGATATAGTCCACCTGCAGCAGGGAATCGATCACTGGATCTTCCGACATCATGCGATCGAGTTTCACGCACCACCGGCACCAGTTGCCTCCCACCTGGGCGAGCACATGCTTGCCCTCCGCGTCTGCCCGCGCGATCACGGCGTCGAGTTCCGCTGCGGCATCCGCGCCCGGATCGTAGAGCTGCGCACGCTCCTGCGCCGGCGCAATCCCCGCCGTGAAACTCATCAACGCGCATGCGACCACCGCGAGGCGTAGCAGCCTTCGCAGGGGATTCGGAATGTATATGGGACGAATCGGTGTCTTCATGGTGCTGCGTATGCAGGAAAGATAGTGTCTGCGTGAATAAGGAAAAAGGGCGGAATCCGAGTACGCCCTCGCACTCGGTTTCGCTCTCGGTGTCGCTTTCGGACCAAAAAAAGGCGTCCCGTTTCCGGGACGCCTTCTCTCACTCGCGAAACGAATATTACGCTTCGATCATGCTCATTCGCTCCGTCATTCGCGCATCGATTTCCAGCACGGCCGGAATCTTGGCGCTGGTGGCCAGCACCTGATCGGAATACAGTACGAAGTGCGCCTTTCCGTCCGCCGTCGGGAAGCTGCGATCGATGCGGCCTTCGAGTCCCTGCTGGCGGATGAAGGACATCATCTCCTGCGAGAGGTCTTCATAGCCTGAGAAGGACGGTGTGAGGCCTTCTATTTCGAGCAGTCTGCGCAGCATCTCGATATTGGACATGCCGTTGGCGGGCTCGCCGATGGGATTGGTCTGCTGACGCACACCGGCCCAGTTCGTGAGATGTCCCTTGCTTTCAAGATAGCTCGACATCGGGAGGAAAACGTCGGCCATCTGCGCGGTCTCGGTCATGTACATGTCCGCGACCACGAGGAACTCGAGGTTGTTGACAAAGGCGTTATAATCCTCGGATGCGGAGGGATTCTCACCGAAAATGAAGGCACCGCGGATCTTGTCCTCGCGAATCTTGCGCGAGATGTTCGTACCGGTGTTCACCACTTCGCTGATATCCTGCTTCCAGAAGCGGTTGACGGCGTCGAGTATGCGCTCGTTCCTGATGCTCGCGCCGCCGGGCAGAAGTTGCCGGTCGAAGCCGGCCACGCTCATGCCC
>JAVVFP010000663.1:0-1768 GCA_032250495.1 Bacteroidota bacterium
GCGTTCATTTCATCCGCCGCAGAGCGGCGAGGATGTGCGTCCCCACGCGGAGCGTGGGGACGATGCAACCTAAACAAACGTCCCCACGCAGAGCGTAATAGAGGGTGCGGGGGGCGTAATCGAATTCCGGTGCGACGCCCCAGCTTCCGACGTAAAAGGGCTGGTAGGTTTGTGCTGAAGCTGATGAAGCGAGAAACAGCAACGCGGCAGTCAAAAATGGTTTCATGATGGACCTCCCATGTGCAGTAATCAGTTGTTATCTGACAAGCATTTTCCCGGTCAGGATGGTGCCCTTCTGACGCAGCGTGATGACATACGCTCCGGGGGCGAGGGTGGAGACATCGAGTACGCGGGTGACGCTGTTGCCATTCACTTCGACGGCGGCGGTGTGAAGCTCCCGTCCGAGCATGTCGCGAAGAAGCAGCTGTGCCCGTCCCGGCTGCAGTCCTGTGGCCTGGGCGGTGATCTGCGCCGACCCGGCCGGCAGGGGATTCGGGGAGAGGAGCAGGCGGGCATCGGAGGGGACGGGCACCTCGCCCGTGGCGGTACTCAGTTTGCCGGAACCGAGGCGAATCTGAAAGCGGTTGCTTTTGTAGCCCTTTCGTGTTGCTCTCCCAAGTGCGAGCACATCACGGTATCCATCTCCATTGACATCCCCTGCGTCATACATCCCTGGCCAGACATGATCCTGTTCAGGCACAGTGCCTCCGTAGCCGGTCGGCGCACGAAACTCCGGTCCGCCGGGGTGAAAAAAGTACGCGGAGGAGCCCGGATAAAAGTACGTCGACCAGGGGATCATCAGGTCCGGCGTGCCGTCCCCGTTCATATCGCCGACGGGACTGGCGTTCTGCGGCCAAAGGAACATGAGCGGGTCGGGATCGGGGTTAGGAATCGAGTCGTTCGGGCGGATGATATCCGGCAGCACGGGGCCGCTGCGGAACATGAGCACATCTCCACGCTCGCGGTGCAGTGATTCGGAACCGGCGTCGATGATGTCCGCGTACCCGTCGCCATCGACATCCATAATCGCCGATAGGATGAATGCAGGCGCCCAGCCGCCTACTTCCTGCAGCACGCGGTCCGGGCCCATTGGCTGGGGATTACGTCTTCCAAAGTAAAGATGCCAGTACGAATTGCGTTTCCCATCAAGCGCAGTGTGACCCTGAATGAGCAGATCGTCACACCCGTCTCCGTTCAGATCCCCGGCGAGTACGTCACGGTAAAAATGGTCGGAAGGGGTGTTACGCGGAGCGGCCGTGAATTCAAGGTCCACCTGCGCATCCATTTCCGCTCCGCCGAGATACAGCACCGCCTTGAAATCGACGGAATCAGCGAAAGCATTTGCGGGCGCAACGAAATCATCGAAATCGTCTCCGTTGAAATCAAGCACCTGCACGGTGGGACGAATGGCGTCCATGTATGCGCCGGTGTATTCTCCTGGCATGCCCTCAATCACAAGATCAGCCTCCGGGCCAAAGGCCCGTCCGCTGCTGCGCTGGTAGTATATGCGTACCTGACCACGGTTTTCCGGACAGGGCAGTCCCGGATGCTGGCATTTGCGGGCCGTGACCAGATCCGCAAGGCCGTCGCCGTTGAAATCCCCGGCGTTGATACCCGCACCGCCCCCATAGAGAAAATACGCGGGTTCATGATCGATGGGATCGCCGCCGAAGAAAATGAACGTCGTATCGGATCCGGTGGCGATCGCGAAATCGTCGTATCCATCATGGTTGATGTCCCCCAGCGGCGCACTCCAATGTGCGAAGTA
>JAVVFP010000664.1:0-1765 GCA_032250495.1 Bacteroidota bacterium
ACCGCTTCATGCTCGAGCGTCCGGACGCCGTGGTTTCCGGTCTCGAGCTCATCATGCGGGCACTCGGTGTCAGCAGGGGCGTGATCGGAATAGAGAACAACAAGCCCGAGGCGATAGCAGCGATGCAGAAGGCCGTTGCCGGCCGCGCCGGTCTCGAGGTCTGTGCATTGCAGACGAAGTATCCCCAGGGCGCGGAAAAGATGCTGATCAAGGCGGTGAACGGACGCGAAGTGCCCCCGGGCAGGTTGCCGCTCGACGTCGGTGTCGTCATCCAGAATATCGGAACGGCGGTCGCCATTCACGACGCCATCACCCGCGGCGAGGCGTCGCTCACGGCTGCGGTCACGGTCACCGGTCGCGGCATCAGGAATCCGAAGAATCTCCTGATACCGATCGGGACACCGATCAAGGACGTGATCGAATTCTGTGGCGGACTGACGGAGGACGCCGCGAAAGTCATCGTCGGCGGTCCCATGATGGGCGTGGCGCAGTTCAATCTCGAGGCGCCGATCATGAAGGCGACTTCGGGTATCGTCGTGCTCACGCGCGACGACGTCCGCGCGCAGGAGGAAACCAGCTGCCTGCGCTGCGGCAAGTGCGTCGACGCCTGTCCCCTTCACCTGCTGCCGACGAGGCTCGCTCGCCTGGCGGAGCTCAACCGCCTCGAGGAGGCGGAGGAACTGGGCATAACCGTCTGCATGGAATGCGGCAGCTGCGCATTCACCTGCCCGGCGAGCATTCCGCTCGTGCAATGGCTGCGACTCGGAAAGCAGCGTGTCATCACCATGCAGCGCAAACGCAAGTCCAGCGCCGCCTGACGATCCCCGGTAAACATCAGATTTCTTCACCATAGTACACAGCACCCATGTCAAGCGTAACAGTGACCGAGGCACCCAATGAGCGAGAGCTGCTGCTCTCGACTTCGCCTCATCTGCAATCGCGCTGGACGACAAAACAGATCATGTGGTTTGTCGTGCTGGCGCTGGTCCCCAGCGTGATTTCGGCCGTGCTCTTTTTCGGGGTCACCCAGCTGCTCGTCATCGCCACCGCCGTCGTGTTCGCGGTGGGAACGGAAGCGCTGATCCAGTACCTGACGAAAAAGCCCATCGCCGTCGCGGATGGCAGCGCCGTGATCACCGGCCTGCTTCTGGGACTCATTCTTCCGCCGAATTTCTCGCTGGTCTTTACTGCGCTGGGAGCGATTTTCGCGATCGGCATCGGGAAAATGCTTTTCGGCGGACTCGGCTACAACATCTTCAACCCCGCGCTCGTCGGACGCGCCTTCCTTCAGGCGGCTTTTCCCGTCGCGATCACGACGTGGACCCTTCCGCAGTTCGCGGTCGACAGCGTCTCGAAGGCGACACCACTCGCGGCGCTGAAATTCGACGGCGTTTCCACGGCCATCACACCACTGATGTACGGCAACGTCGGCGGATCGCTGGGCGAGACCTCCGCCATCGCAGTGCTGGCAGGGGGAATCTTCCTTCTTGTCACCGGCGTGGCCAACTGGCGTATCCCCGCGGCCATGACCGTGGGCGTCATCGTCTTCGGCGGGGGACTGTGGTTGATCGACTCGACATATCCGACGCCGCTGTTCCACATCTTCGCCGGCAGCTTCCTGTTCGGCGCGGTGTTCATGGCAACCGATTATGTCTCTTCGCCGATAACCAGTCTCGGCATGTGGATTTACGGCCTGGGCATCTCTCTGGTGCTCATCCTTATCCGCGTCTTCGGCGGCCTGCCCGAAGGAGTCATGTATTCAATT
>JAVVFP010000072.1:0-10075 GCA_032250495.1 Bacteroidota bacterium
CGTATCGGTGAGCAGTACGACCAGGCCGTAATGCGCGCTGCCGTCGGACTGCGAGCTTCGTTCCTTCGAAAGGTGCACGCCGCCGCCGTAGACGACGAATTCTCCACGTGCCGGATGCACGGCGACGACGGGCGTCGCGAGTGCGACGGCGATGTCCCCTGCCGCGCAGACGCCCAGCTCCATCTGCATGACGTCGAAGAACACGAAGTTGCCCGGCCTGATCTCCTCGATGTCCGCGAAATCCTCCGCCAGAACGCAGCCGGGCGTATCGCCCACCGAGACGATCAGGTCCGGTTGACGCCTCCGCAGCCGCGCCGCGATCGGCGACAGCCGGTCGCGTGTCCGACTGAAAACGTGGCGGACCGCAGCGGCATCCTCCGCGTGATAGCTGTCCCCTGCGTGCGCGAGCAGTCCGCGAAGCTGCAGACGGGAACAGCGGTCGATTTCATCCCGCACGGACTCTACGGCACGGATGTCGTCGTGTGCGATGCCCGCGCGCCCGTACCCCGCGTCGATTTTCATGAACACGCCGACGGTTTCCCGCAGTCCCGCGCCGAGCCGGCGGACGGTCTCGGCCGCTTCGACGAGCAGCTGCAGCCGTATGCGTCCTGCGAGTGCGTTGATCGCATCCAATTCCCGGAGGTTCACCGGGAAGGCCACGGTGATGTCCTCCCACCCGTCGTCGGCGAAATACTCCGCCATGCGAAGCGAGGAAACCGTGATGCAGCGCACGCCCTCGTCACGAAACATGCGACCGACGGTGCGGGACTGGTGGGTTTTGAAGTGGGGACGGAAAAGCAGTCCGTGCCCGCGTGCCTTCTCCGCCATGCGCCGGATGTTTTTCCTGCAGACAGCAGGATCGAGCAGAAGCGTCGGCGTGCGAACGGCGTCATACGGCATTGTGGCCACGGTTTTTCCTATATTGATGGCAGAGCATGCAACAACAGCAGCTGACCCCATGAACATACTCGAGTTTCTTCTCGGCGACACGCGGCTCTCCATCCTGCTTTCCGCCCTGCTGATCATCGTGCTGGGTGTGCTGGCGGGGAGAATGGTGAAGGCGCTGCTGAAGCTGTTCAGCAGTAAAATAACAAAAAAAACACGCTCGACGCTCGATGACCTGCTCGTCAGCGCAGTAGGCAGCAGCAGCGTGCTGCTGTTCGGACTGGTCACCGCCTTCTGGGTGCTGAAATGGACCCACGGAACCTTCGCCGACGAGGAAGTGCTGCTGCGCAAGGGAATCCGCTTCTCGTTCGAAGGCGTGTATGTCGTCACCGCCCTGTACGTGGCGTACTTCCTGACCAAGGTGATCGACGCAATCGTGCGCTGGTACCTGCACGAGATCGCGAGCAGGACGAAGACGCATCTCGACGACGAGCTGGCGCCGCTGGCAAGCCGCGTTCTCAAAGTGCTGATTTACGTCTTTGCGCTTATCGTCATTCTCAACCATTTCAACCAGGACATCAGCACGTTGGTGGTATCGCTCGGCGTCGGTTCCCTCGCCATCGCGCTCGCGGCGCAGGAGACGCTCGCGAACATGATCGCCGGTTTCGTGCTCATGATCGACCGCCCCTTCCGCATCGGCGACCGCATCCGCCTACCGGACGGCACCGTAGGGAACGTGAAGGAAATCGGCATCCGCTCCACGCGGGTGATCGACGATTACCAGGTGATGATCATCACGCCGAACGCGGAAATCGTGAAAAGCCAGATCATGAACTTCTCCTATCCCAACGACATCGTCCGTTTCGAAGTCCATTTCGGTGTCGCCTACGGGACGGACCTGCTCGCGATGCGGCGCATCGTGCTCGAACGGATCAACCGCGAGCACGATATCGTCGAGGCGGACACCACGGAAGTGCGTATCATGGAAATGGGCGATTCCTCGATGAACGCCATGCTGCTCTGCAAAATCCGCAATCCGAACGACATCCCGCGCAGGAAAAGCGACCTGCTGCTGATCATATACAATACGCTGTACGAGCACAGCATCGAGATTCCTTTTCCGCAGCGCGTGCTTCATCTCGCACCGGCATTGCAGCAGCTCATGGAAAAAAAACGCAGTATTGAACCATAAATCCGGAATGCCATGGCCGCAGTATTCACCGTCACACGCCGTGAAACAATTTACCAGGGACGCGTCTTCACCATCGAACGCGATGAGGTCCGCCACGCGAGCGGGTATGAGAGCGTCCGTGAAGTCGTGCGCCACGTCGGCGGCGCCGTGGTGGTGCCGCTCTATGACAACGGGGATGTCTTGCTCATCCGCCAGTACCGCTATCCCGTCGACGCCGAAATCATCGAACTGCCCGCCGGTAAACTCGACCCCGGGGAGGATCCGCGCGACTGCGCCCTGCGCGAACTGCGCGAGGAAACCGGCTGCAGCGCCGTTGCGATCGAGAAACTCACGGCCATGATGAGCACTCCCGGTTTCTGCAGTGAAATCCTGCACATCTATCTCGCCACCGGATTGCGCGACGGCGTGCAGCAGCTCGAAGAAGGAGAGGAGAGCATCGCGCTGCTGCGCATGCCCCTGCGCGAAGCCCTGCGCATGTGCGGGGACGGCAGCATCCGCGACGGGAAAACCGTCACCGGACTGATGCTGGCCGCCCTGCAACGCGATATGCTCACAGGCGCCGGAGAATGATACGCGTTGCGCCACGGGCGTTGCGCCACGGGCCAATGCCGGGGGCCGGCCAGTTGCGCGAAGGGAACGGTCGCGCTTCCGTCGCTGTTTTTCCTCGAAATCCGTCACCATTTTATTCAACGAGGGTACGTATGAAGTTCATTTTCCTTATACTCCTTCTGTCGCTTGTCGCCACCGCTGCGCAGGCGCAGGACGCCGACGGCGTCCATTCCTTTACCATGACCACCATCGATGGTGAGGAAAAAGCACTCGCCGACTATGCGGGCGAGGTGATGCTCATCGTCAACACCGCGTCGAAATGCGGCTTCACTCCGCAGTACGAGGGCCTGGAGAAACTGCACCGGACGTACGCCGACCGCGGACTGCGCATTCTCGCGTTCCCCGCGAACAATTTCGGCGCACAGGAACCGGGTACCGACGCGCAGATCAAGGAATTCTGCTCGAGCACCTATGATGTGACCTTCGATCTTTTCAGCAAGATTTCCGTCACCGGCGAAGAAATGCATCCGCTCTACGCCTATCTGACGCAGAAATCCGGTTTCGGCGATGAAATCAAGTGGAATTTCACCAAATTTCTGGTCGACAGAAACGGAGCGGTGGTCGCACGCTTCAACACGCGCGTCGATCCCCTCGATGAGAAGGTGATCGCCGCGGTGGAGAAGGCCCTCGGCGAATAACTACACCGCGCCAACGGAAATCATCATAATCGCAGGTGCTGATGTCTGACAAAAAGCGATCGCTGTTCAGCCGTTCTCTCGATGTGGTCGAGAGAATCGGTAACGCCCTCCCGCATCCCGCCACCATTTTCGCGCTGCTCGCCTTCATCGTCGTAATCGTATCCGCCATTGCCGCGGCCTTCGATCTTTCCGCGGTGCATCCCGGCACCGGGGAAAGCTTCGCGGTGCGCAGTCTGCTCACCGGTGAAGGCATACGGTGGATGTTCGAGAACGTGGAGCATAATTTCGTGGCCTTTCCGCCTCTCGGACTGGTGCTGGTCGCCATGATCGGCATCGGCGTCGCCGAGGGGTCCGGCCTGATCACCGTCCTTATCCGCGCCCTTGTGCTCAAGGCACCCAAGCGCCTGATCACCATGGCGCTCGTGGCCGCCGGCGTGCTGAGCCACCTGGCCTCCGAGGCCGGATACGTGGTACTGATTCCCCTGGGTGCCGTCATTTTCCTCGCCCTCGGCCGCCACCCCATGGCGGGACTGGCCGCCGCGTTCGCCGGGGTGTCCGGCGGATTCGCCGCCAATTTCCTTATCGGCAGCGTCGATCCCGTCCTTGCCGGCCTGACGCAGACCGCCGCGGAAATCATCGATCCGAACATCAGGATCAACGTGGCCGTGAACTTCTATTTCATGTTCGTGTCCGCCATCATGGTCGTGCTCGTCGGAACGCTGGTGACGGAAAAAATCGTCGAACCGCGGCTCGGCAAATACGAAGGCACCGAGGAGGCGATAGAACTCGAACGGCTGACCTCCACCGAGCGCCGGGGAATGTTCTGGGCAGCGATCAGCATCGTGGTCGTGCTCGGCGCCTTCCTCCTGAGCGTCCTGCCGGAAAACGGCCTGCTCCGCATCCCGGGCGAAGGCGTGCTGCATTCGGCCTTTTTCAACGGCATGATCACCGCCATCATGATATTTTTCCTCATTCCCGGACTCGTGTACGGCATCGTCACGGGGTCGATACGCTCGGACAAGGACGGCATCAAACAGATGATTGCGTCGATGAGTCATATGGCGACCTACATCGTGCTCGTCTTTTTCGCCGCGCAGTTCGTGTATTACTTCGGCTACAGCAATCTCGGACTGATCATCGCCATCGAAGGCGCAACCTTTCTCGGAGATATCGGCCTGACCGGCATTCCCCTCATGCTGGCCTTCATCGTCGTCAGCGCCTTCATCAACATGTTCATGGGCTCGGCGTCCGCGAAATGGGCCATCATGGCCCCGGTGTTCGTCCCCATGTTCATGCTGCTCGGCTATCACCCGGCGCTGACGCAGATGGTGTTTCGCATCGGCGATTCGTTGACCAATGTCATCACCCCCATGATGTCATATTTCGCGCTGATCGTCGCTTTCGCGGAAAAATACGATGAACAGTACGGCATCGGCACGATAATCTCGACCATGCTGCCCTACAGTGTCGTTCTCGGACTCGCGTGGACGCTGTTGCTGATCGCATGGATGCTGCTCGGCCTGCCCGTCGGTCCGGACGGACCGCTCTTCTACTCGGCAGGGTGATACCCGCTTTTCGCGCAGCCGTCCGGCGGCGGGTCACCCTGCCGCCGGACGGCTGCCTTCTTTGATCGCAGACGGCATTTTCTTAGCTTCACTGTTTACGTGCGGCCCCACAAAGAACGCCATCAACCCGTTATTGCATGGAATACATTGTTACAGTGCTCCTGGGGATCCTGGTCGGGATCATGATCACGGTACCCCTCGGCCCCACCTCCCTGTACGTCGCGCACCGCACCCTCGAGGGCGAGACGCGGCGGGGCTTGCTCGTCGCCGCCGGTGCCGTGATCGTCGATGTGTTCTACTGCCTCATCATCACCATGGGACTGATTTCCCTGATACACCCGTATCTGCAGAATCCCGTGGTGCAGAGCGTGTTTTCCGTTTTTCTCGTGGGCTACGGCGTCAAGATGATATGGTTCCGAAAAAGCGGGAATGCCGACGACGATGGCGACGAGGAGGAAAGTGAACCCGAAAAAGCGGAAAAGGTCGCCGAATTGCAGGTGTCCCGCTTCCGCCTCTCCAAAAAGCATTATGGCGGACTGCTCATCGGCATCTCGATGACGCTTGCGAATCCCACGCTGTTTTTCTCCTGGGTCGCCGTCCTGAGCTTCGTGACCGCGCACGGTTTGCTGGTCGACAGCACGCTGCACAAGCTGCTTTTTTCCGCCGCCGTGGGCCTCGGAAGCATGATGTGGTTTCTTGCCCTGGCGCTGTTCGTGCGCAGCAGGCGCCATATCATCTCCGAAAATTTCATTCACAAGGCATCCGTTATTACTGCCCTTGTTATCATAGGCTTTGGTGTGTATTTTACCGTCGTGATCTTTCAGCAACTCAACGGGACTACCTGAGCGGTCACACGACAACCTTCTCTTCGACCACATAAGCGATTCCGACAGTACCCCACCTCCCCCCGGGGACTGTATCAACATGTTTTCACCGATTCCGGGCTGCGTGGACCGGATCAACACCATTGGATATCCATATGACGTGGTACAGGCTGCTGCTGCTATGCGGCGTCGCGCTGGCGGGATTCCCGCTGCTGGCGCAGACGCAGAACGTCCGTCTCGACCGTGAAGGCTCGCAGGCCGAGGAGGTGACCATCGCCATCAATCCCCTCAATCCCGACAACATGATTGCGGGGGCCAACCTTCGGTATTTCTTTTACAGCGAGGACGGCGGGGAAAGCTGGACTCAGGGACAGCTGCCTTCCGGCACCTGGGGGGACCCGTGCGTGCTCTTCGATAAAACCGGCCGCGCCTACATCGCGAACCTCGTCTACGGCTGGGACGCCATCATCGTCCGCCACAGTGACGACGGCGGGAAGACCTGGTCGGAAGCCGTCAAGCTGTACGGCCCGAGTTCGGACAGCGCCCGCGCCGGCAGCCTGTTCAGTTCCAGCCTGCAGGACAAGGAGTGGCTGGCCACCGATCTTTCCGATGGACCCCACGGCGGTAACATTTACGCGGCATGGACGGACTTCACGAAATACGGCAGCCAGGATCCGCGCGACAGCACGGTGATCGTGTTCGCACGCTCCACCGACCGCGGCCTCAGCTTCGAACCCTTCGTCCGCGTGAGCGACAGCGCCGGAAACGCCATCGACAGCGATGAAACCATGGAAGGCGCGGTTCCGGCCGTCGGTCCCGACGGAGGCGTGTACATGGCCTGGTCGGGTCCACGCGGCATTTACTTCGACCGTTCCTTCGACGGCGGCCAGACCTGGGGCCGGGACCGCATCATTGCGGATCAACCCGGGGGATGGGATATCGGGATATCCGGGATATCGCGGTCCAACGGACTGCCGGTCACCGTCGCCGATGTCTCCCCGGCGGCGACGCGGGGCAACATCTATGTCAACTGGGTGGACATCCGCAACGGGGACCCGGACGTGTTCATCGCGCGTTCGACGGATCGCGGTGACAGCTGGTCGGCTCCCATCCGTGTCAATGACGACCCCGTCGGCAACGGCAAGTCACAGTTCTTCACCTGGTGCACCGTCGATCCGTTCACGGGGGAGCTGTCCGTGGTCTTTTACGATCGCCGGCACTATGACAGCGACTCCACCGACGTGTACCTGGCGCGGTCCACCGACGGCGGGAACAGCTTCACGAACGAGCGCATCAGCACCGCAACCTTTTTTCCCACGGCCTTCGTGTTCTTCGGGGATTACAACGGCATCGCGGCATGGAACGGGCGCATCCGTCCGATATGGACGCAGCTCGACCAGGGCCAGCTCAGCATTCACACGGCGCTGATCGACCCCGCCCCGTCCCCGGCCACAGGCGCGGCCCCAATTCCCGAGACGCTCAACATCGATGCCTATCCCCATCCCGTGCGCGCCACCGCGGCTTCTCCACTGCGCTTCGACCTGTCGCTGCCCGCCGCAGGACGACTGCGCCTGCAGCTGTTCGACATGATGGGCCGCGAAATCGCCCGCGTTGCAGACAGGGACATGGCCGCGGGCAGCAGCACGCTGCAATGGGACGCGCGGGACCTTCGCGCCGGCGTCTACCTCTATCGCGCCGTGCTGCAGGATGGAAGCAGGACACGGTCCGCCACGCGACTGCTGACCGTACTGCGCTGATATAGCGCGGCACCGCCGGACGAGGTCCCGCTACCGCTTTCCTTTCGTCAGGATTTTTCGTCGTCTCGATTCGAGAGGTTTTTCATGAGTGATTTATCCCGTCTGACCAAGGCAGAGCTGATCAGTGAGATCGAGCGTCTGCAGAACAAGTATGAAGAGTGCAGCGATGCCGGCGGAAACGGAAAGTTCGACGAGGACGAACTCTTCGAGCTCGCCGGTGAAATCGAGGGCGACGAGCTTTTCCTGGTGACCGAAACGGGGCGCTTCGTTTTCGTCAACGAAGGAATGCTCGACCAGCTCGGGTATACGCGCGAGCAGATGCTCGACACCGCGCTCCCGCGCATCGACCGTCTCAACACCCGCGCACAGTGGCTCGGACGCGTCTCCCGCCTCAAGCAGTCCGGCGTGCCGGAAGTCTTCGAAAGCGAGCAGATCACCGAGGAAGGGAATACCGCCTACAAGGAAATCACCGCGCAGTACGTCAATTACCGCTCGCGGAACTACGTGCTCTGTGTCGGACGCGAAATCCCGCAGGACGAGGAGGAGAACCGTCCGGCTGCAGCAGTGCGCACGCGCGAGGAGACGCTGCTGCAGATGACCTCCGATGGCGTGATGATCGTCGATACGCGCGGAACCATCACGCAGACCAATTCCGCGGCCGACCGCCTGCTCGGGGTCGCCAAGAACGAGGTCATCGGACGCAGCTGCACCGACACGCGCTGGCGCCTGGTCGATGCCGCCGGCGAACCGCTCGGCATCTCCAGCCACCCCATCATGGTGTCGCTCGTCGAGGAGCAGCAGCTGTTCAACCGGCGCGTCGATATGCTCAATTACGACGGTTCCCGCCGCTCCCTGCTTCTCAACGCCGCACCACTGCATGACGCGGCAGGTGAACTGATCGGGGCCATCGGTTGCATCCGGCCCTTCGACGACAGCGCCGAGCGCGGCGATCAGCTGCAGCGGCAGCGCAAACTGCAGGCCATCGAGCGCGATACCATCGATCTCGTCATGCACGGTGGATCCGAGGTGGACCTCGAGCGCCGCTTCTGCCAGCTGCTGGTCACGCACGGGGATTACCCGCTCGTCTGGCGTGGCGTCACGCTGGAAAAGGATGAACGTCTCCATCCCTCCGCGAGCGCAGGAACGCAGAGCGACTACCTGATGCGTGTGAAAATCCGCTACGATGACACCGACCACGGGAACGGTCCGCTCGGCCGCGCCATGAAGAGCGGCGCGTCCGTCGTCGTGGCGGACACGCTCGGCGACACCACATACGAGCCGTGGCGCAAGCAGGCGGAACGCAGCAACCTGCACTCGCTGCTCGCCGTCCCGCTCAATCACGGGGACAGGAATTACGGGCTGCTGACCGTGTACGCACAGGATCGCAACCACTTCGTGGGTCCGGAACTGAAAACCCTGAACCTGGTCATATCGCTGTTCGCCTACGGCATCGCCATGCGCAGGCAGGCCGCCGACGCACTCGCCGAACAGGGCCAGTCGGTCATCAGGGAAAAAACACTCGAAGCGCTGCACGCGAACGTGACCGCGGCCGTGGCGCTTTTCGACGACCAGGACCCCTTCCGCTGCACTTCGGCGAACGAGTCCTTCGCCGCTCTGCTCGATGAACCCTACAAATCCACCGGCGTCGAGGGCTACCACGTCACGGATTTCATGTACGCCATCTATCACAAGGATTTTTACCAGCGCCTGCATGAAGCCGCGGAGGCGGAAAAAATGATCGGCGAAGAGAACGCGGTGTTCTCGGACTGGCAGGGCGAGGAAATGATCTGGTCCTGGCGCCTGCAACGCGTGCCGGGGGAGGACGGGTCGCAGCGACTTCTCTATATCGCCGTCCGCAGGGATGGCGTCCCCGATGCCGACGTCCCGTCCGAATCGACGGCCGCTGCAGTGACGGTCCATGCCGCTGAGGACACGGACGATGCCCTGCTGCTCCTGGTGGATTATCCCGCCGTGGGACCACGGAGCAAAATGGAAACGCGGCTCAGCAGTTTTCTCGAACAGGGGCGCATCCGCAGCCTGAACACCGCGGCCCGACGCTGGTTCGACGCTGCCGCTGATGCCGGCAGTGCCGACGGTCAGCCCGCATCCGTCATTTTCGGGGCCGCGGCCTACCGGAATTTTCTCGAAGAGCTGTTGAAGACGAAGGAAAGCGGCCTGCGCGTGGAACTGCCCCATCCCGAAGGCGCTGCACCGCTGCCCTGCAGGGTGTTTTTCGCCGCGGACGAGAAGGACCGCACGCTCTGCCTCGTCGAGGAAAACGAAGCGGCTGCGTAAGGAAGGCAGGAAGGACACATGGACAGTCTATTCGATGACGGTAGCATAGCCCTGCGGCCCACGGTGATCGACGTCGATCTCGGGGCCCTGCGGCACAACGTCGCGCAGATCCGCGCACGCGTCGGCGATGCGCGCATCATGGGCACGGTCAAGGCCAACGCCTACGGTCACGGACTGATACGGACGGCCGGGGAATTGCTGGCCTGCGGCGTGGATGAGCTGGGCGTCGCCTTTCTCGAGGAGGGGATCGCGCTGCGACGCGCCGGGATCACGGCGCCCGTCCTCGTCCTCGGCGGCATCATCGGCAACC
>JAVVFP010000073.1:0-10067 GCA_032250495.1 Bacteroidota bacterium
GACAAACTGCCCGCGATCACGCATGCCATGAGCAGTCCCTTCGTGTTCACGGCCGATGCCGCTATAAAGGAGGTGCTCGGCATCAGCGGACAGCAGCTCTACGACGAGTGGGCCGCGCATCTGCGCGAGGAATACGAGCAGCGCATCGCGCCCGTGCGTGAAAACAAGGTGGAGGGAAATCTCGTGGCCGACGTCGGCTTCGGCAATTTCTACCCGGTATGGTCGCCGGACGGGAAGCGCTTCGCCTACGTATCGAACAAGACCTCCGATTATTTCGGGCAGTCCGCCATGTACCTGCACGACATGGAAAGCGGCGAAGAGAAAATGCTCGTCGCCGGCGTATCCTCCGCCATCTCCTGGTCGCCGGACGGCAAACGCATCGCGTATTCACGCTACAACGATCCCAGCGTGTACGGACATCTCTACTACGACGTGTTCGTCTACGACCTCGAGACCGAGGAAGAAATCCGCATCACCCGCGGCAAGCGCGCCTACAATCCGTCCTTCTCCCCGGATGGTACGCGCATCGCCTTCGTGTTCGCCGAGGACGGGACCATCAATCTCGGCACCGTCAGTGCCGACGGCGGCGACTTCCGCAACCTGACCGGCTTCGAAAACGGGGAACAGGTGTTCACTCCCACATGGTCCCCCGACGGCAGCTGGCTGGTGTTCAGCTACGCCCCGCGCGTGCAGCGCGGCATCGCCCGCGTGCGTCCCGACGGCAGCGGTTTCGAGCCGCTGATCGCCGACCTGCACAGTGATGCGCGCAATCCGCGCTACACGCCCGACGGCAGCGCCATTCTCTACGCCTCCGACCGCAGCGGGATTTTCAACATCTACCGTCACGAACCCGGCAGCAGGGAAGAGGATGCCGCACTGACCAACGTCGTCGGCGGTGCCTTCATGCCCGCGATCAACGCCGAAGGTGATCTGCTGTACGCCGCCTACACCGCCGCTGGATACCGCATCGCGCATCTTCCGGCCGCAACCCCGCTGCAGGTGGAAGGACATCGCTACCTGCCTTCGCGCATGTATTCCTCGCCCATCGCGTCGATCGATCCTACGGCCTGGGACTGGGCGGCGCTCAACAGCTTCGATGATCAGATGCAGCCGGATTACGAGACCTCCACCTACGAACGGCTGTTCCAGAGCATGATGTATTTTCCGACGCTGCGCGTCGACCAGTTCAATCCCGACAACAGCGGACTCGAACTGCTCAAACCCGGCCTGATGATGTATTCTACCGATGTGCTCAACCGCGTCGAGTTTCTCGCCAGCGGGTCGATCAACATCAAGGGCGAGCGCGACCTGTACCTGAACATCACCTATCGGGACGACCTGCCGCTGTTCAGCAGTCTCGGACTGTACCCGGACCTCGCGCTGGAGGTGTTCAACGTCACGCGCAGCACCAGTTCGGAGATCGGACTCGCAATCGACACGACGACGGTGGATGTGGACTTCAACCTCCTCGCGTTCTCTGCGAAGCTGGGACACAACCTCGTCAATAATCACATGCGCCTCGAACTGGGCTACACGCACAACCGCTACACCTCGACGATCGGACAGTTCCGCAATCCGGCCACGGACAACCTTGTGCCGGCGACGGACAACCTCTACTTCGTCGGCAACGACATCAGCGCGGTACTGCGCTACCGCAACCTCGTCCCTACCCGCGACCGGGAAATCAATCCCATCGGTCTGCGCCTGACGCTGTTCTACAACTATGAGTTCAACAACTTCAACCCGGACGGTGATTTCGAATTCCGCAACGGCATACTCGTGCCGCTGTACACGGACTTCAATTTCCAGCGTTTTGACCTTCACGCGATGGTGGCGAGCCGCCTCCCGTGGCTGGACCATTCACTGACCCTGCGCCTGCGCGGCGCTACCATACTCGGTGATGAAGTGGACGATTTCTTCAATTATTACGCCGGGGGCATCACCGGCATGCAGGGATACACGTATTACGCGCTGGGCGGGAATGAGCTGGCGACGGCGCAGGTGACCTACCGCTTCCCCATCATTCCGAGCATGGACCTGCGCATCGGCCACATCCTTTTCGACAAGCTCTACGGCGGCCTGTTCTTCGACGTCGGCGATGCCGTCATGGCGCCGGATCAGTTCAGCGTCGCGGGACTCAAGAAGGACGCCGGTTTCGAACTGCGCCTGGAAACCTTCTCCTTCTCGATGTACCCGACACGCATCTTCTTCAGCGGCGCCTACGGCCTGGATGAGTTCACACGCACCTTCCAGCTCTCCGAGGTCACCTACGGGAAAGAGTGGCGCTGGTACTTCGGCATGCTCTTCGGCTTCGATCTCTCCGACGGATTCTGATCGCGTCCGTCCTTGGATTTGCAGGGGCGAAGTTCTATTATGATGCGAATCAATCGTTCCACGAAGGATAACGCGGGATGCGCAAGCGCCTGTTCCAGTACTTTTTTCGTCTGGAATATCTGGCAGCCTCACTGCTGGTGATTCTGCTCGTGCAGGTCATGCTCGTCGTATCCCGCAATCTCCCCGAGGCCGACGAGACCTCCTTCCTGAATCCCATCCTCGACCGCATCGATTTTCTCAATATTGCCGACGTCAGTCTCGACGCCATTTTCGCCGTACGCGACGCCGAATTCCCGCATCCCCGCATCAAGGTGGTGAACATCGGCGAGGTGGCGCCGACGCCGGACGGCAAGATCGCAGCGCTGCTGTACCGCCTGCGCGACCTGGGCGCCGCGGTAATCGGACTGGACATCATCCTCGACGACCTGCACATCGAGCGCTTTCCCCCGGAACGGCTCATGGAAGTGGAAGAGCTGCGCCTGGCGCTTGAGGACGTTCCGAACGTCGTGCTCGTCACGGGTATCGATCTCGAGACGCGGGAGCCCACGTTCGAAATCATTCCCCCCATTCGCGCTGCCTGCGACCATTACGGCTTCGCGAACCTCGTGCCCGACAGCGACGGGGTGATACGTCGCTTCCTCCCCTGGGCCGAGGTCAACGGTGAACGCTGGCTGAGCTTCCCGGTGCAGGTGACACAGCTGGCCGCACCCGCGGCCACGCGCCGCCTTCTCGCCCAGCCTTCCGAACCGCAGGTGATATACTACAGTTCGACGTTCATGCAGATACCGACCGTGCCCATCGACGACGTGCTGTTCGGCAGCATGTACGACGACTTTTTTGCCGACGCCATCGTACTCGTCGGTTTCGTGAACGAGGGGGGACTGTTCTATCTCGGCGACACGCACAGCACGCCGATGGGGAAAAAGGTCGGCATCGAGGGAGCGGACATGGCGGGCGTGCTCGTGCACGCCAATGTCATCGACATGATGCTGCGGGATCGCTTCATCACGCCGGTGCCTGCGTGGGCGGACTGGCTGCTCGCGTTCCTCCTCTCGTATGTCAGCATCGCCATTTACCGCATTCTTCGCACCAAGCCGCCCGGGCGCTTCGGCGTGGCGATACTGATTACCACGATGCTGTTCACCGAAGCGGTGATCGTGTTCTTTCTACCGCTGATCGCGTTCTTCTACTTCGACGTGAAGATCAGCTACAACCTGATGGCGACGGCCGTGCTGCTGTTCATTCCCGCCAACGCCTTCACGACCTGGCTGCACTTCCGCATCCGTGAGCGGCGCATGCGGCGCATGTTCCGCAACAGCGCCAACCCGCTGCCCGCGGTGATCTGCGCGGCGTTTCGCGACAACGAACCTTTCATCGCCCATACGCGACTGCTGCACGCTGCCATGACCCTCCTGCAGTTCGCCCATGCAATTCGCAGGAATACGGCCGGGGAGGCCGAACCGCTGACCGCAGCGGATCTGCACCCGGGTGTGGAGGACTGGGTACGGTGGATACCGGAGCTGCATGCTGTCCTCGACCCCGGGAACGACGCCGAGCGGAATATCCGCCATTTCCTCATGTTTCTCGGAGGAAAGAAGGAAGAGCGCATGCGCGAAAGCCTGATCAAGGACCTGTTCCTATCCACGGAGCTGCAGGATTTCAACGAGTTCGTGGTCTTCGACGAGTGGGAACTGCTGCTTCCGCAGGTGATCGCGCTCTGGCGCCAGCGCCTGCGCGCCTATCTCGACGTGGCGCTGCTCGAAGTGCGGGAGGACGGCTCCTCTGCGCTTCTCAGGGGATGCGACGATAGCGATGAAAGAGGACAGGGCAATAATCGGGAACTCCCCGCCGGTCTCTATCGTATGGGGAAAAGTGCCACGCAAACACCGGTCCCGCTTTCCCCGTTCTGCGTCCGCGCCGAGTGCAAGCTTCACCGCAAAGCTGAACTTTTCGTCCTTGCCGGCCTGATGCGCAAACAGCGGGGACTGCCTCCCGTCCCCGCCTACCTGGGCGAAGGACCGAATTGCGAAGCGGCGCTACCCGCGTCCATCGTCGCACAGATACTGGAAATCGATCGTACTCATATAGAGAGAGGATAGAACAATGAAGCCGATGATAACGATATGCGCCCTGCTGCTCCTGCTCCTTCCCGGTATTCCGCTCGCTGCGCAGCAATCCTTCCTCGTGATGAGCGTCAAGGGAAAGGTGACCGTGAAAGACAATGGCAAGGGATCGTGGAAGCCCGTGCGCGTCGGTGACGTACTCGACGGGGAGGATATCGTCCGCACCGCCTACGCGAGCTACGTCAAGCTGATGATGGATCAGAAGCGCCTGGTCAGCATCGACGCGGACACCGAGCGCGCCCTTGCGGATTTCGAAGCGCTGAAGGGTCGCAACGCCGGGGAAGGCGCCTCGGGGTCCATTCTCGCCTACGCGGCGCGGCAGATGAAGCGTTCGCGGGAGACGAAAGACGCACCCGTGTACGGGGCGGTGCGCGGCAATCTGGACGTCTTCACCGCCGTTTTCCCGAAATACGCCGTGATGACACCCGAGCCGCTGTTCCAGTGGGTGGACGCGGAAGAGGCGCGACAGTACGAGTTCATCCTTCTCGACGAGGAATTCAATGTCATCGGACGTTCGCAGTTCGGGGACGACCGCTTCCGCTACATCGCGAAGGGCATGACGACGGCGGAGGGCATGGCGCCGCTCGAACGCGACCGGCAGTATCACTGGCGCATCACGCGCCTGAGCGACGGCATGCAGAGCGACATTCAGAGCTTTCGCATTCTCGCGCAGGATACCGTGACCGTCATCCGGCAGGAGTTGGAGAAACTCGACGAAGAACTCGGCCTGATGGGAGCGGACGAAGTGACACTGCACCTGATCCGCGGTATCTATTACGAGCGCCGGGGACTGTACACCGACGCTTTCCTCGAATACCGGCAGACCATCCGCCTCGCGCCCGAAGTGCAGGAATACCGCGACATGATGCGCAGCCTGCTCTTCCAGATGAAACTCTACGCGGAGGAAGAATACCTGCTCGATTAACCGGCCATCACTTCTCGCCCCTTCGTATTTCCGCTCCCGTTGCTGCCTGCGGGTCTCGGGCTCACAAAAAAACAGAACACGGATGCCACGGATCGTACGGATGAACACGGATGTTTGTTGAAAGCGTTTACTACAAACATCCGTATTCATCCGTTACATCCGTCTAATCCGTGTTCCGCATTCGAGGTGAAGGCGGGTGTTCCGCGTTCGTCAGCATATTTCGTTGCGTTCGCGCGGCTGCTCCTGTTGTCATTGCGCATGCAGATGCGTACATTTCTCCTTCACATAACCGAAAAAACCCATGGCCACCTGTCTTTTCGAAGACGTCTCGATTTCAACGCTTCTGCCCCTGACGCATGTCAATCCCGACTTCGACCTTCGCAGCGGGATTTTCACGATGCGCGAGCGGCTGCTCCGGTACTTCGAGCAGGAGCCGCTGCAGCTTTTCACGCGTATGGGACTGGCGCCGGTTGTCGCAGAGCGCAGCGGCCTGGCGGTCAATGTCCGCTCCGATACGGATCTGTTCGTCAGCGGCAGCGCCGTGCTGCGCCCCGACCTGGTGCATCGCATCCGCGAGCACAGGGGGGAAGACCGGGTCTTCGTGCATGAAGGACGCCTGCTGGCGGCGACGGTGGTCAGCGCGGGACTGCGGGAGAAGATCTTCGACTGGCTGACGTCCGGACTGCTGCGCGAGGAACTCGTGCATCATCCGGGCATATTGCCCGACCTCGAACGCTTCGAAGCGGATGTCGAGGAGGTGCAGACCGCTCCGTTCACGTTTCCATGGGAACTGCTCGCGCACAACACGCAGCTGCTGCTTGACGATGCGGATTTCTTCCCGCTCGGACAAGTGGAGGTCAGCGCGGAGCTTGCCGCATCGGCAGAGCTTTTCCGCAAGGGGGACATTTACATCGGCGCGGACGCACGCGTCGGTCCCGGGGCCGTGCTCGATGCATCGGACGGTCCGGTCATCATCGATGCCGGTGCGGTGATCATGCCGCAGGCGCTGGTGATGGGACCGGCGTACATCGGCCTCGGCAGCCGCATCAAGGCCGGCGCCAAGATTTACGAAGGCAGTACGGTGGGACCCGTCTGCAAGGTGGGCGGAGAAGTGGAAGAAACGATTTTCCATTCCTACGCAAACAAGCAGCACGACGGCTTCGTCGGACATTCCTATTTCGCACCCTGGACCAATGTCGGGGCGGACAGCAATACCAGCGATCTGAAAAACAATTACTCCCGCATTCGCGTCACGCTGGAAGGACGCGGCCATGATACCGGCCTGCATTTTCTGGGTACCATCATGGCGGATCACAGCAAATGCGGGATCAACACGATGTTCAATACCGGCACCGTCGTCGGCGTCGGCTGCAATGTTTTCGGGGGGGACTTCCCGCCGAAATTCCTGCCCAGCTTCAGCTGGGGCGGCGCGACCGGCGTGACCGAGCATGATTTTCAACGCTTCGCCGAAACGGCGTCCGTCGTCATGCAGCGCCGGAACAAAGCCCTGACCGATGCGGAGAGGCATCTTCTGCACGAGGTTTTCGTGCATACCGCGGGTCAGCGCAGTTCAGCACCATAAACCCATAGCGATATAGTACCTATGACGAACGACTCCCACTCCCTCCCCCCGCTGTATACGGGGGTGCGCGGCATTGCCGTGAAGATACTCACGCGCGTGGAGCGCACGGACGCCTATCTCGACAAGCTGTTGGACATCGAGCTGGAGACCGGCGACCTCAATCCCCCCGACAAGCGCCTGCTCAACGAACTCGTCCACGGAGTGCTGCGCAACCAGTCCAAGCTCGACTGGGTGCTGACCGGCTTCTATCACGGACAGTATTCGAAAGTCGCGCCGAACGTGCGCAACGCGCTGCGCGTCGCCCTCTACCAGATTCTGTTCCTGACGCGCATTCCACATCACGCGGCCGTCAACGAGGCCGTGGAGTTTGTCAAGAAATACCGCGGCCAGCGCCTGGCCGACACCATGAACGGACTGCTCCGCAACATCGCGCGCAATGTCGAGAACATCCGTTATCCCCTGGCGACCAACGACGAGATTCAGTATCTCTCCGTGGTGCATTCCCATCCCTCGTGGATCGTCAAGCGCTGGCACGGACGCTACGGCTTCGAGGAGACGGAATCCCTCTGCAAAGCCAACAACATGCGTCCTTTCCTGACGCTGCGACCCAACAGCCTTAAGATGGACTACAAGGACTTCGTCAACGAGCTGGTGGAAGTCGGTATCGACTACCGGCGCTGCTTTTACATGCGCGATTACGTTACCGTGCGCAATCTTCCCAATATCCGCCACGCCCGGCTGTTCACCGAGGGACTGTTCAGCATACAGGACGAAAGTGCAGGACTCGTCGGCATGCTGCTCGCTCCGAAACCGGGGGAGACGCTGATCGATCTCTGCTCGGCTCCCGGGGGCAAGGCCCTGCACGCGGCGGAACAGATGCAGAACCGGGGACGCATCATCGCCGTCGATCGCTACGATGTGCGTCTGCGGCTGGTCACGCAGTACGCCGAACGCATCGGTGTCGGCATCCTTGAAACCGTGGAAGGGGATGCCACGGAAATCGAACTCGCGCCGGCCGACAAGGTGCTCGTCGACGCGCCGTGCTCAGGACTCGGCACGCTGAGCAAGAAACCGGACATCAAGTGGAAACGCGACTCGGATGACATCACGAGGCTGATGAAATCACAGGCCGCCATCCTCGACAATGCCGCGAAACTTGTCAAGCCGGGCGGCGTGCTCGTCTACAGCACCTGTACGGTGGAACCGGAGGAAAATCAGAACATCGTCCGCGCCTTCCTCGAGGCGCATCCCGAGTTCACACTGGAAAAGGCGGACGCCTACGTGCCCAACCGCGTGGTGGACCGCGACGGCTTTCTCGCCACCTACCCGCACAAGCACCGCATGGACGGCGCCTTCGGCGCACGCATGGTCAAGGCGACATAATGCGGATACTTTTCAGTCGCCGCTCAACCCGTTTTCACGGAGGTGGTCGGGGATGCGTTTTTCGCGAATGATGATTTCGAGTTCCTCGCCGTCGAGTCCTTCCTGCAGCAGCAGGGCCTCGGCGATGAGGTCGAGGGCGTCGCGTTCCTGTTCGAGCAGCTGGCGGGCGCGGTCGTAGGCTTCCTTGATCAGGCGCCGGGTTTCGCCGTCGACGAGTTGCAGGGTCTCCTCGCTGAAATTCCGCTGGGAGAAGGGGTTGTCGTTTATGTAGGATTCGCTGCCGTCCATCAGTGACATGTTACCCAGGCGTTCGCTCATGCCGTAACGCGCGACCATGTTGCGTGCGAGCGTGGTGGCGTGCGTCAGGTCGTTTTCCGCGCCGGTGGAGATGCTGTCGAAGACGAGATCTTCCGCGGCGCGTCCGCCGAAGAGTACGGCCAGGCGGGAGAGCAGGTAGTCGACCGTGTAGTTGTGCCGTTCGTCGAGCGGAGTCTGCATGGTGACGCCGAGGGCGCGTCCACGGGGGACGATGGAGACCTTGGTCACCGGGTCGGAGCCCGGGGTGAGCTTGGCAATCAGTGCATGACCGGCTTCGTGATAGGCCGTCCTGCGTTTTTCCTCTCCGCTGAGTATGATACTCGATCGCACGTGGCCCAGCACGATGGTGTCGAGCGCGTCCATGAAGTCCTGTTTTTCCACCTGGTCCTTGCGTTTCTTCGATGCGAGAATCGCGGCTTCATTGACGAGATTTTTCAGGTCCGCGCCCGAGTTGCCGGGCGTGCTGCGCGCAACATCCTTGAGCACCACGTCCTCGGCGAGGGGAACCTTGCGCGTGTGTACGACGAGAATCTGCTCGCGCTCCTGCAGGTTGGGCAGGTCGACGGTGATGCGGCGGTCGAAGCGTCCCGGGCGCAGCAGGGCGGGATCGAGCACATCGGGCTGATTGGTTGCGGCCATGACGATGACGTCCTCATTCGGTTCGAAGCCGTCCATTTCCGAAAGCATCTGGTTGAGCGTCTGTTCCATCTCGCTGCCGCCGCCTCCGTAGAAGCCCTGTATGCCGCCGCGCCGACGGCCGATACTGTCGATTTCGTCGACGAAGATGATGCAGGGCGTGTTCTTCTTGGCGGTGGCGAACAGGTCGCGCACGCGGCTGGCGCCCACGCCGACAAGCATTTCGAGGAAGGCGGAGCCGGACACGTGGTAGAAGGGCACGCCGGCCTCGCCGGCCACGGCGCGCGCGAGCAGGGTCTTTCCCGTACCCGGGGGACCGACGAGCAGTACGCCCTTGGGGGCGCGGCCGCCGAGACGGTGGAAATCCTGGGGACGGCGCAGGAAGTGTATGATTTCGTAAAGGGCTTCCTTCTGCTCTTTCGAGCCCGCGACGTCGTCGAAGGTGGTTTTGACTTTTTCCTTGGTGTACGACTGCGCGTTCATTTTCCCCATCGACAGCAGTCCCCCGGCGCCACCCCCGCCACCGCGGAGGCGCGCGCTCATGAACATGAAAAAGCCGAGCATGAGCACGAGGGGAAGGATGAACCAGATGATGCTCGTCCACAGGCCGCTGGTATCCTGTATGGCGACGATGGTGACATCATTGTCCTCGAGCAGCGTCATCAGGTTGTCGTCGGAGACGGCGGTGGGGAGGACGACGTTGTAGACCGGGGCGGAGGATCCTTTCTTTTGCTCTTTCGCGCTGCTTTCATACGCGGTGAGCATG
>JAVVFP010000666.1:0-1754 GCA_032250495.1 Bacteroidota bacterium
CACGAGCTTTCCCGTCGCGTCTACAACGAGCGCATCAAGGCCGGGGTGGCACGCGAGCAGGCGCGCAAGGACCTCCCGCTCGCGACCTACACCGAGGCCTACTGGAAGATCGACCTGCACAACCTCCTGCACTTCCTCTACCTGCGCATGGAGTCGCACGCGCAGTACGAAATTCGCGCCTACGCCGAGGTCATCGGCAATGAGATCGTCCGGCGCTGGTGTCCCGTCGCCTGGGAGGCGTTCATGGACTACCAGTTCCACGGTTTGCAGCTGACCAGTCTCGACAGCCGCGTGATCGCCGCGATCGCGGCGGGCGACGATCAGGCAGCCATCGATGCGCTCATCGCCGACGAACTGCTGCCTCCGCGCGGCGAGGCGATGAAGCGCAACATGGAACGCGAGGAACTCGAAGACAAGCTGCGCCGTCTCGGCCTGCGCATCCCGTGGGAGTGAGGAAATGGAAAGAAGGAAAGACGGAAAAATGACAACATGCACCGTGATGCAATCTTTCCATCGTTCCTTCTTTCCTTTTTTCGCATTGGATTGTGATTCATGAATGACCGTGAGAAATCGGTCACAACAAACAGGATAGACGCATATGGACAACAAAATCATCTTCTCCATGGTGCGGGTGAGCAAGATTCACAAGCCCAACAAGACCGTACTCAAGGATATTTCCCTTTCGTTTTTTTATGGCGCCAAGATCGGTGTGCTGGGACTCAACGGCGCGGGAAAGTCGACGCTGCTGCGCATTATCGCGGGACTCGACGACGACATTCTCGGCGAGGTCACGGCGAACAAGGACATTACCTTCGGCCTGCTGCCGCAGGAACCGCAGCTGGATCCGGAGAGTACGGTGCGTGACATCGTCGAGGAAGGGGTGCAGGGGACGGTGGACCTGCTGCGGGAGTACGAGGAGGTCAGCGCGCAGTTCACCGAGCCCGACGCGGATTTCGACACGCTGCTCGATCGCCAGGGCAAACTGCAGGAACGCATCGAACAGCTCGACGCATGGGACATCGACAGCAAGCTCGAGATGGCCATGGACGCCCTGCGCTGTCCCCCGCCCGAAACGCCGATCAACGTGCTCTCCGGCGGCGAGCTGCGTCGCGTCGCCCTTTGTCGCCTCCTGCTGATGAAACCCGATGTGCTGCTGCTCGACGAGCCCACAAATCACCTGGACGCGGAGTCCGTCGCTTGGCTCGAACAGCATCTCGCCCGCTACGAGGGCACGGTCATCGCCGTGACACATGATCGCTATTTTCTTGACAATGTCGCCGGATGGATACTCGAGCTCGACCGCGGTGAGGGCATTCCCTTCAAGGGCAACTACTCGGCCTGGCTCGAACAGAAACAGGCGCGCCTCGCAGTGGAAGAAAAGCATGAAAGCAAGCGGCAGCGCGCGCTGGCCGAAGAGCTGGCCTGGGTGCGCATGAATCCCAAGGGACGCCACGCCAAGAGCAAGGCGCGCATCGCGGCCTATGAAAAGCTGCTGGACGAGGAGCACGAGCGCGCGCGCGAGGAAATCGAGATCTTCATTCCCACAGGACAGCGCCTCGGCGACGTGGTCGTGGAAGCGGAAGGACTGACCAAGGGCTACGACAACAAGCTGCTGTTCGAGAACCTCACGTTCTCCCTTCCCCCCGGCGGCATCGTGGGCGTGATCGGTCCCAACGGCGCGGGCAAGACCACGCTCTTTCGCCTGATCACCGCACAGGAGGAGCCCGACAGCGGATCGATCAATCTCGGGAAGA
>JAVVFP010000074.1:0-10058 GCA_032250495.1 Bacteroidota bacterium
AGCCACACCTTTCTGCTCATCGACTGCTGTATCTGCTTCTCGATTTCATACTTGTCGAATATCGGTTCGCGGTCGGTGTTCAGTGAAAGCACGTCCACTTTGTGCGGCGCGACGAGGTTCAGGTACGCGCGGATTTCCCTGTACATTTTGCGTGAATCCACGGCCACCCGTGTGACGTCCTCCGAAAACAGATCACGCATCGTGCTCGACGAGGTGTTCATATCCTTGTACAGCAGGGTCGGGGGACTCGACTTCTTGATGTTGCGATCGATCTCGCGCCAGTTCTGTATGAGTGCTTCGAGATCCGCACGCAGGATCTCCTCGGCCTTGCCCTCCGCCACCGTACGGATGATCACGCCGTAACCGCTGGGAAGTATCGATCGCACCAGGCGCCGCAGGCGGCGCTTCTCCTTGAAATTCTGGATTTTGCGTGAGACCCCGATCTTGTTGTCGAAAGGCATGAGCACGATGAAGCGTCCGGGCAGGGCCACCTCCGTGGTGACACGCACTCCCTTGTTCCCCACCGGCTCCTTGAAAATCTGCACGACGATCTCCTGTCCGCGCGTGAGCTGGACCTGGGACGGCGGACGCCGGCTTCGCCGGGGTTTGCGGCGATCGTCCCGTTTCTTCTTCCCATCGTCATCGTCGTCGTCGGTGATGTCGTCCACCCCCTCGCGGTCACCGGTGATCGCAGCGTATTCGCGAAAGGCATCGCCGACATCGGAAAAATGCAGGAAGGCGTCCTGTCCCAGCCCGATGTCCACGAAGGACGCCTGGATGCCGGCCATGACCTTGGCGACCGTGCCGAGGTAAATATCACCGACCATCCGCTCCTTCTCCTCGCTTTCAACGAAGAGTTCGGCGAGCTTGCCGTCTTCGACGATCGCGATGCGCTGCGTATCGTCGGTGGCGTTTATGATTATTTCTTTTTGCATGTTGTTATGTCTCAATCAAACCAATACCAGCGGCACGGCCACAGGCGTGTTTCGCACATGGCTCGGCCGCAACAAAACGGGAATCGTGGACGCTTCCGCGCCACACTTACAACTGCGATAGCAGGGAGACTCTCACACCGTCGAACGGCAGGACTTCGCGGCAGATTCCGCTGGTACAAATAAGTCCCCCGCGCTCGGTACCGTAACTGACAGTGACAATATGGCTGTTGGCGAGGCGATAAGAAAACTCCGCCGTCCGCCAGAAATTCTTCCCGGTCTGATCCGCCTCGTCCGTCGTGTACTCCATGCGAACGGTCGCCGACCACATCGCGGCGCGCGCCAGTGTCAGTGAGACATACTCGTTGAAATACTCGGGATTCTCCCGGCTGAAGGAATCGTGGAAGAACTGTTGCTCGAAACTGGCTCCGATACTGTACTCCTCGTCGAGCATGTACTCGATACGCAGCGGAATAGTGGTGCTCGACTGCTCATGCGCGAGATTGGCCTCGTACGGCGCGTCGTAGCGACGGTTGAAGGCGGCACGGATGTAGGACTGGCCGTCGAAATACCACTCGACTTCCGCGTACAGCTCCCAGAAGGGACTGAACTTTTCATCGAGCGTGGGCATGAAGTCGACATCCCTTTCGTACGTGGTCAGAAAGCCGTTCTCCGAAGTGAAACCGTCGTGCCGGCTGGCGATGGCGCCGTTCAGGTTGACGGTCACTGCCGGTGAAACGGAATAGAACACGTCGAGCTGCATTCCGATCTCGTCATTGAAATCGACGACATGCGGATTGCGCGAAAGCAGGGTGAAGTAATGCTCCTTGTGCACGATCGGGGGATTCTGCATGGGCAGCATTCGCGTAGGCCTGTTGGGATCGCGCTCCTCCTCTCCGACGATGTCGAAGCGGTAATCCTTGTATTCGAAGGTGATCCCGAGACCGATATCAGAGGTGTAGGCCAGGCTTCCGTAGAGCGCAGTGCCGTCGCTCTCCATCTGCTCGAAGCCGCCGGCGGCGGTCGGCCTTAGCACGCTCGATCGCTTCCATGCATGCTGCAGGAAGAAGTCGAATCCCATGCCACGCATCGAGAGCATGAACTCCGGGATGTCCGCGTGAACCTGGTCGAAACCGAAGGCGGTCGGGAGTTCACCGTCCGCGCTCACGATGCTGCCGCCGATGCGCATGAAGCGCAGGGGCCGCACTTCCATGTGACCGCTCTTGACCGAGTAGGTTTCAATGCGATCGTTGTTGAGCAGGTCGTAGTAGCGCATGGTTCCGAGTCCGAATATCGCGTTGACCCAGCTGTTGCGGTACGTTCCGCGGAGTCCGTCGAGACGGGTATCGTAATTGATACCGCGGTTCTCGAACAGGTTCATCGCGAGTCCCTTGCCGTAAAGGGTGTAGAAGTCACCGGCGCGCAGCTCGAGCCCCTCTTTCGCGAACTCGACATAGCGCTTGCGGATGCCCTGGAAGCGCGGACCGAACTCGGGGGGATCGTCGTAGAGGTACTCGAAGCCCACGGTAAAATTGTCCCAGAACAGACGCACATTCGTCTGGTTCTCTATGTATTCCTTGCTGAGGGGTGAACCACCGACGGTCTGTTCGCCGTTACCGTACCGCATGAAGTTTCCGACGGAGTACTGCACCTGCGCCCATGCACCCGCGCTGCAGCAGACGAAAAGGGCCGCTGCAAAAATCCCGAATTTTCTCATCGTTACTCCAGGATTTTCTTTATGTCTTCCGCGATTTCGTTCTCGTCACCGGCGATGAACCCTGTCCGCTTGGCGTGCAGCTTTCCGTCCTGGTCCACGATGAGCGAATACGGCATGCTCTGCCCGTTCAGCTTCTTGAAAACTTCGCTGTTCGGATCGAGCCAGAAGTCGTACGGCAGCTTCTGGGCACTGACATAGGCCTTGACCTTGGCAAGCGAGCGGGGATTGTCCATGTTGATGGCGAGATAGTGCAGGTTCCTGTCCCTGTACTTCTCGAACACCGGCACCAGGGCTTTCATCTCCTGTTTGCAGGGTTCGCACCACATGGCCCAGAAGCTGATGATAACCGCTCCCTTCTCCCCGGCGTCGCGCACGTCGGCAAGGTAGTCCTGGAAAGAATGCTCTTCCCCGTTGATGTCACGGAGATAGAGGTCGACAGAAGTGAGATCCTGGGCAGCCAGCTGCCCGGTGATACTGATCAATACGGCAACCAGTATGACAAGCTTTTTCATGTACAAATCCTCTATTGGATGAAGGATGTGGAAAGTCAATCGTGTGCAGGAACCGTCAGACCGTGCATCACCAGCACATCGCGGGCGCCGGGGACGGAAACGTACTGGTACCCGTTCATACCGACCGCGGCAGCCGCTTCGGCATACGCGGCGATATCGTCGAAATACACGCTCTCTGCCGGAGCGGCCTCCGCGCGGCGCAGCGCCTCGCGGAACATGCGTGGATCCGGTTTCGCCGTTCCGAGTTCATACGAATACACCGCGTGCGAGAACAGCCGGAAGACTTCCGGAAATTTCTGCTGCGCCCAGGCGATATGCATGGGATTCGTGTTGGAAAGCAGCACAAGCGTCACCTGCGTCTGAATGGACTGCAGCAGTGACAGATAGGACTCGTTGAGCCAGAAAATATCGCTCCAGAGGCGACGAAAGTGGTCGGCATCAAGCGGTGCTTCCTGACCGAGCAGGACTCCTGCCTCCCGCAGAAACCCCTCCTCGCTGACCGCACCGAGCTCGAAGCTCGAAACCAGTGCCCAGAACAGGTCGTTCTGCTCATCGTCCCAGCGCGCGTCCGGAAAATCATGCATGAGACGCGCCACGATAATGCGATGATCGAAGTGCAGCAGCACGTTCCCGAGATCACTGATGACGGTGCGTATCATCCTGCGCCCTCCCCGCCGCCGCTTCCGCGTTCCGTGTGGTCGCAGCCAGGCGGGTCAGTGCGGAAGATGGCGTCAGCCGACCGCATCGCCGCGGGAGAACGAAAAAGCTGAGGCGGGACTGTATGGTTGTTGTGCATCGGGAGCATGATATAGCAGACGTCAGTATCGCAAAATAGTGAAGCGTCCATGCCGAAACAACTTCTTTGTTTTCATAGGGAAACGGGGACGTTCCCACGCAGATACGATACCTGGCCCCATCATGTTCCCTGCCGTGAACCAAAGCGCATGACGCAGATGTTTTCCCTCTGACAGCATATCCGAAAACAAGGAGTTCCCCCATGCCTGCACACAGCTACTGGTTATTCAAATCGGAACCCGGCGCGTACAGCATCCAGGATTTGCGGCGCGACGGAAGCACCTGCTGGGACGGCGTACGAAATTACCAGGCACGCAACCTGCTGCGCGATGAAATCAGGGAAGGCGACAGGGTGCTGTTTTATCACAGCAACGCGAAGCCGCCCGCTATCGTGGGTACGGCGACGGTCGTCCGCGGTGGCTACCCCGACCACACGCAGTTCGAGCGGGGACACGGGAAATTCGATCCGCAGGCGACGGAAGAGAACCCCCGCTGGTATATGGTGGACATCAGCTTCGACAGCGTTTTCACGAGCCCGCTGCCACTCGAAGAACTGCGCGGCGTCGCGGCGCTGAAAGAAATGGAACTGCTGCGCAAGGGAAGCCGGCTGTCGGTGCAGCCGGTGCGGAAAAAGGAATGGGACGCGATCATCAAACGCGCGAAATAATCCTCCCTTCGAGCGAACGCGCCGACGATCCGCTTCCGCATGGCGGCGGCGGGACGCTGCCGCGTCCTTCTTCCCGGTCACTTGATGAGTTTCATCTGTCGCATCCGCAATTGCGTCGGAGTGCGCAGCACGGCGATATACATTCCGGAGGAAAGGGCGCGGGCGTCGAATGCGACCTGGTATCGTCCCGCTTCCATCACTCCCTCCTGCAGCGTCGCCACGCGGCGTCCGAGCATGTCCGTCACGTAGAGCAGCGTCGGACCTCGTTCGATGATCTCGTAGGTCAGCACCGTCATGCTGTTGAAGGGATTCGGGTGGTTCTGCTCGAGCGCGAGCGAGCCGGTGGATTCGAAGAGGCGGGCACCTCCTTCGCGGCATATCCCCAGGCGAAGTTCCCCGTCGATGCGCGTGATGACCACCTCCGGCCTGTCCCATGAGAACGCGGAGATGGTAAGCGGCGTCGACGGTGCGTTGCCGAGCGTTGCGACGAAGGAGAGGCGACGCAGCAGCATGCCGCCGTCATCATACCGTCCGTTGAGGTCGATAACGCGTTCCCCGTTCTCAATGCGGCCTGCGGGCGTGCTGCCGGCAGGAACGAGCAGCGAAGCGTTGAAACGCAGTTCGGCGCTGAAGGTCTTCACCCCTGCCTCGGTGAGCTGCTGCGCGTCGAGCAGGGAGAGATCCACGACGACCGGGTCGCCGGGGTTCGCCTCGAGGACAGGGAGAGACACTGTCGATGCGGGCTGTAACTGCTGCGACCAGGAGAAGGGATCGGATATGGCGCTACAGCCGTTGCCGTCGGTAATCGATACCCAGTAACGCCGGTCCGGCAGCGAGGGGATGCTGCGTGTCGCGCCATCGGCAACGGGGAGGCGCTGACCGCCGATCTCCTCGTACCATCGATACGCGACCGCGGGTGTCGAACGCAGGGAATCACCGTCCCGCGTAATCACAGGCGGAACGGGAAGGGGATGGACGATCACCGTCAGCGCATTGCTCGTGCCCTCGCATGCGTCCGCGTTCCACACCCGGACGGCATACGTGCCGGATTCGCGAACCGTGATCGCGGAAGTTTCCTCGCCGCTCGTCCAGAGGTAGCGGGCAAAACCATCGGTCACGCGAAGTCGTACGCTGTCACCCAGGCAGAATTCGAGCGGACCGTCGGCGGTGATCACGGGATCGGGGACGGGCAGAAAACGCACGGCAAACGGAACGGCGTCGGCACTGCAGCCCTCGGCCGTGCTCACGCGCACCGAGAAGCTGCCCGGCGCGGTCACGGTGCGCGTCGCCTCGCGAGATCCGTCGGACCAGAGGTAGGACGCGTAGCTGCCGCGCAGTCCGAGTGTCACCGATCCGCCTTCACAGACGGGATGCGGGGTGCGCGCGATGATTTCCGGTGCGGGCAGCGGGGAAACGACAACGGTAAGCGGAGGCGATGTCCCCGTACAGCCACCGGCGGTGGTCACCGCGACAGTGAACTCGCCGGCGCTGTCAACGGTGATGGATGGCGTGTCCGCCCCGTTCGACCATCGATACGATGCGAAACCCGGTGGAGCGCGCAGCACCACTGCTTCCCCTTCGCAGAACCGCAGGGGGCCGTCGGCGCTGATGACAGGATCGGGGTTTGGCAAAACCGTGACCGAGATCGTCGTGTCCCCCTTGCAGGAGGCGCTGCCGAAGACCTGGTCAATGCGCACGGTGTAGCTGCCCGGGACTTCCCAGAGCACGCGGAGCTGCGGCGTCCCGTGTCCATCGAGCACGCGACCGCCCGTCACACCCCAGTCGTACACTGCGCCCGTCACCATCGGAACCGCGTACACCCCCTCCTCTCCCGCGCAGAGCGTGGTCGGACCCGAGATCCGCGGCGCGGGCTTGTCGGTCACCATGATCTCGACGGTATCCGAGACGGCGGGACAGCCGTCCGTGGATACCACCTCCACCCAGTACGTCCCGGCACGACCGACCCTGATGCGTCGCGCACTTTCTCCGGTGGACCAGAGGTAGGAAAGATGGCCGCCGCCCGCGTCGAGATCGACGCTGTCACCGACACAGAGAACGGGCGAACCGAGTACGGCGACCTTCACCGAGGGCTCAGGCCAGACCGTCACGAGCATGGAATCCCGCTGCACGCAGCCCTCGCGATCAATGACGGTGAGCACATACCACTGGCTCTTCGCCGGCGTCGCCATGGGATCGGGAATATCATCCGCGTTGAGGCCCGCCGCCGGGGCCCAGCGGTACTCGTACGGAGCTGCGCCGCTGAGAACGGAGGCCGACAGCTGCACACTGCCCCCGGGACAGGTGGCTTGCGATGGCCCCGCGTCGATGCGCAGGACGTTCACACGCACTTCCACGGTATCGCGGACCACGCATCCCCATGCGCTGGTCGCGGTGACGATATAGGTCGTACTCCTTTCCGGCGTCGCGACAGGCGTCGGAGAAAACGGGTTGTCGAGTCCCTCTTGCGGCTCCCATACGTACTGCACCGGATGATGCGTCGATACCGCGGTATCGCCGATGGTCCGTGACTGTCCGAGGCACAGCTGCCTGTCGGGTCCGGCATCGAGCTGCACGTCCGCCACGGTGATGCGCACACTGTCGATGGCTTCACAGCCGTTGCTGCTGCGCGCCGTCAGGCGATAGGTGGTCGACGTGAGGGGACGTGCGATGACGACGGGTGCCCCGGGGTTGCTGAGCGTCGCCGCGGGTTCCCAGCGGTAGGTGTACGGCGGAACGCCGCCCGCCGCCTCCCCGCCGATGCGCACGATCGAAGCGCGGCAGATCGTACTGTCCTTCCCCGCATCGACCACCACGTTGGAAACCCGCACGGTAACCGAATCGACGCTCACGCAGCCCGTCCGGCTCGTCACGGTCATCACATACACTGTCGTCACCATCGGCGACGCCTGGGGACTCACGGCGCCGGGATTGCTCAGTCCGTTCATCGGTGACCATACCACCTGGTACGGCGGATTGTCGCCCGTCACCGTCGCCTCCAGCTGCGTCATGCCACCGGGACATACGACCTTGTCAGGACCGGCATCGGCCACGGGTGGATCTTCCACGTTCACGAAGAGCGTATCGCTGTACTCGCATCCTGTCAGTGAATCATATACGGTGAAAACATAGTTTCCCGTCATTGCAGGATTCAGGTTGAGAACGCGGTCGTCGGGCGCGCCACCGCTCCACCCGTATCCGAAGACACCCGACCCGCCGCTGAAACGCGCTTCGAAACGCAGCGCGTCCCCCGCGCAGAGCGTCGTGTCCGCGTGCGCGGTGAGGACGAGATCCGGAACTTCGCGGATGCGAATGGAATCTTTCACGAGTCCGGTATTGCAGATGTCAGGTATGTATATGGTCACCCACTCCCCGTCGTCGCTGATCGAATCCTTCACCGCGTCGATGGGGATGCGCACACTCGACTGTCCGGGTGCGAAAGTCACACTGTCGAGAATGCCCGCAAAGTCGCTGCCATTGTCGGCATCTCCGCGCAGCTGAAAATGTACCGTGAGCGCTTCCCCGAGATGTCCCAGCCGCTGAATCTCGATGATGCCGGGCTGGCACCCCCCTTCCGCCGCATCCTGGAGGCCCACGACGGCAAGCTGGTTGCCCGCATCGAAACTTCCCGCCTTGAGAAACACGCCCGAGTCGTAGATGTTATCGGAGACGTCGGCGATCGCGAGCTTGAAATGGTAGGTCTGACAGGGAATGACGGCGGCGGACGCTTTGAGCACCGTGGTAAAACCGTCGTACTGGACGGTATTGCCAGCGAAATTGTTGACGTAATACCGCGAGGAGTCTATGTGGTTGACCGTGTTGATCGCCACCGGCGTACTCGTTCCCGGAATGAGCGCGATGTTGCGCTGACCTATAATTCCCGGACCGGTGATGAAAAACGCGAAAACATCGTTGAATTCGGAACCGACGTACTCGGTGTATTCCTCTGAACCGAACACGTACTCGAAATGCACCGTGTCCTGATAGGGAACAAAGTCGAACTCGAGGACGCAGGCATCGAAGGTCCAGGCCCCGACAAGTTGTGCGAGATCCTGGTCCCCCGGCACCAGGGCACCATAGCCGGCATTCTCGAGCTGATTCGGACCGACGGCATATCCCACCCAGCCCGTCGTCATCAACACTCCTTCATCGATGCCGATGTTCGAGGCCGTCCCGTCAAAATAGCCTATGCTCCGCGGGAAGCCCCGGTAGTCGATATTGGTCACCTGCGCTCCGCCGCCGATGAAGAAATTGCGCACCAGCGAGTCGATGGCGATACCCTCGGTGACCGCGAGCTGTGCGTGCACGGCGGGAGCGGCAAGAAGGAACAGAAGCAACGGGAGCGTTCGTGAAAACGCGGGAAGGAATAGACGCGACATACAGCTCCGCGTGGAATGAAGGTCATTGATCACAGGAAACGAACGAGGCTGCCGTCTGTGGCGGCGCGTGCGCCGGCTCCAGATGAAACGACACCCGGACTGAGGGAAAGTTACGTTTTTCATCCATGCTCCGCCAGTCAGCAGCAAGAGAGTGCGGCGTGTGGATTCGACGCATAGGCATACAGAAAAAGTTTCGCCGCGAGAATATTTTTTCCGGTCAAAAATAAATCCCTCCGCGATTTCTCCGCGGGACGAAACTCGTCCTCCTGCCGCACGTACACGCCAGTGTGCAAACGACATTATTACATACAGAAGTTCTGAAGGAGACTGTGATGAAAAAGATGATGCTTACCCTGATGATGGTGTTCGTGATAAGTGCAGTTCCGAACATGCTGTTCGCCGGCGAGACCAACCCCCCGCTCAGCCAGGAGCGCCAGGAATATATCAAGACCAACGTGCTCGCGGGAATGCAGCACTCCTCGATGGAGGTTCAGGCTGATTACGTGCAGCTCGTCATCGATCTCAAGCGTGCATACCCTGATTACGACTTCGATTACGCGATCATTCCCCTGATGGACAAGCTGAAAAACGAGTCCGATGCAGGCATTCGCATTATCGCCGCCCTCGCACTGTACGAGTACCAGGATTCGCGCAAAAGCAAGTTCGCCGTGCAGCAGACCGCGATGCGCGACGCCTCCGAACGTGTCGCCCGGCACTGCCAGACGCTGATCCGCAAATGGAACACCCGCAGCGAACGTCCGATTTACACGGCACAGGTTGTCTATCCGTTCTGAGAAGTTTCCGCGCAGATGCGCGCAGCTCGAATTGCACGACCTCCCCGGCCCACCGGGGAGGTCGTGTTTTATGCTCCCCGCTGCATCCGCTGCTCCGAATCGTCCAGCAGGCCGATGATGCGCAGAAAATTCCTGATGATCAGCGCTGTTGCCCCCCAGATCGTCTCTCGGTCATAACGATAGAAATACACTTCCCGCTGCTTCCCCTCCACGTCGAAAAGCTGTATATCCACGTTCCCGCTCTCCGCGAAAAAGGACAGCGGTA
>JAVVFP010000665.1:0-1754 GCA_032250495.1 Bacteroidota bacterium
CCCAATCTTTATGATTTCTCGAGAGCTCACTTGACCCTTCGACCCCTTATCCATTTACCAGGCAGTCCGGAGACGCTCCAGAGATAATGATCCCGTCATCGTCGGAAAATGAGCTAAATCCCGTAAAAAGCGATTCGGGCTGCTGCATTTAGCCGGCTGTCCCTCGGGGCCTGGCGGTCGGCGGAATCGGTTTGGTTGCGTACAGGAGGAGCACGGCCGTAAGGATGGAAACCGCAATATATACGCTGAAGACGCCTTGATAGGAACCGGTCAGGTCGAAGGAAACAGAAGAGATCATGGGGCCGAAGCCTAAGCCGATCATATGGAACGGGAAGACAAATCCGCTGATGCCGCCGTACTGGCGGATTGTGTGGAAACGGTCTTTGCGGCCGGTGATGATTTTATGGGGGTATGCCTGGTGGCCCACATCCCATATAATCTTGTCCTCGGGTGTCTGAAAGGCATAGTGCAGCGCGACGGCCAGTTCTACCGTACCGAGTCCGGCACCGAGATGTCCCCCGGTTTTCGCCACCGAATCGATGAGGAAGGTGCGGATATCGGCACAGAGCTGACGCAGATCATTGACGTCAAGTTTCCGTATATCGGACGGATCGTCAATCTTGTCGAGGAGCGGTGTATGCGAGGTAGTGGACATGCCAACCAGGATTATGACAGACGGATTTTATTCATCTTCGAAGTCCAGCATCTCAAAAACGCCGTCGGAACGCTTGCGCAGCTCCTTGATTTTATGCCGTGCTTCTGACAGATACGTAACACATTTCTCGACGATAACAATCCCTTCCTCGTACAATTTCATGCTTTCCTCGAGCGCAGTGTCCTCTGCGTCAAGTTTTTGAACGATTTCGTTCAGCCGGGTGAGCTGCTGCTCAAAGCTTTCGGTTGTTTTTTTCGCCATGCTCTTCTGTCTGCATTATGCTGGCCTGCGCCGTACCGTCGCGCAGGGTGAGTGAAATGAAATCTCCTGGCTGCAGCTGCCGGATGGAGGTGACGGTCTCATCACCGCGGCTGATCAGGGCTGCTCCCCGGCGGAGATAGTGCGCGAGGTCGTGCGCGGCGAGACGCTGTTTGAGGAGTTCCGTCGCGTGCATGCGCCGCTCCACGGATCGTTCCTGTGCGAGAAGGCGCTGGGCGAGAAGCTCGGTCGCGTACCGTTTCCGCTCGAGGGCCTGATCAAGGCGTCGCTGCATACGTTCATGCTTTTCGTCGACGGACTGTTCGGCGCTGCGCAGGCGGCCTTCCAGCCGTGAAAAAGCGCGGTCACCGAGCAGCATGCGCAGCTGCTGGCGCTGTGCGTACAGATTTGAATCTACGAATTTCCCCGCAGTAAACGCAATGTTCTGCAGGTCGCGAAGGATTTCGCGTCGCGCGGGCACGACGATTTCGCCCGCGACCGATGGAGTGGCCGCGCGCAGATCGGCGGTAAAGTCTGCGATGGTGAAATCCACCTCGTGTCCCACGGCGCTGACAACGGGAATGCGTGAGCGTGCGATGGCGCGCGCGACGACTTCCTCGTTGAATGCCCAGAGGTCCTCGATCGAACCACCGCCGCGTCCTGTGACGATGACATCGATTTCGGCGTATTCGTTGCAGAGGTCCAATGCCCCTGCTATCTGCTGCGCCGCTCCGGCTCCCTGCACCTGTACGGGCAGCATGAGCAGTTGCACAGACGGGTTTCGCCGCCGCATCACGCTGATCATGTCACGCACGGCGGCACCGGTCGGAGACGTCACGAG
>JAVVFP010000668.1:0-1752 GCA_032250495.1 Bacteroidota bacterium
GCGGCGGCTACCTGATCATCGAGCATACCGAAGCGATGAAGGTGATCGACGTCAACAGCGGCCGTTACGCGGCGAAGCGTGAGCAGGAATTGAATTCGATGCGCACCAATATCGAAGCGGCACGCGAAATCGCCCGCCAGGTGCGCCTGCGTGACCTGGGCGGCATCATCGTGATCGATTTCATCGACCTCCTCCAGGAGGAGAACAGGAGAAAGCTCTACGAGGAAATGCGCCGCGAGATGCGTCGGGACCGGGCGAAGTACACCATTCTCCCTGTCACCGAATTCGGCCTCATGCAGATCACGCGCCAGCGCGTACGCGAGTCCGTGCAGATGTCGGTCAGCGAAACCTGTCCCACCTGCTCGGGGACGGGCCGCGTGCTTTCGAAATCCTCCCTATTGACGCAGATCGAACGCTGGATGCGTCGTTTCCGCGTTCAGAGCAAGGACCTGCGCCTCGTGCTGGAAGTGCATCCGACCATGGAGGCCTTCCTGACGGAAGGAACGTTCTCGCATATCTCCCGCCTCATGCTCAAGTACTTCGTGCGCATCAAGGTCGTGGGTGATCACACCCTTCCCGTCGATGAATTCCGCGTGATCTCCCGAAGAAAAAACAGGGATATCACCAAGGATTTCACGCTTTGAGCACCCGTCGTTTCCCCGGCCACCAGGCTGCGGGCTAACTTGTTGTAACCAAACACTTTCCAGCGAGAAAGACCGGTGGATTTCCATCGGTTTTTTTCGTATCTTTATGTGATGCATACAGTCATGACGGGAGTGCGGCGCGACCTGCTGTTCCGAGCGCCGTTCCACGCGGACGCCCGACCGTCATACACATTTTCCCCGCCACATACGAGCATAGCACCGGAGGACTTCATGAAATTTTCCGCAGTGAGCAGCGATCTGCACAAGGCGCTTTCGAAGATCATCAGCGTCGTTCCGTCGAAATCGACTCTGCCCATACTCGAAAACGTGCTCTTTGAACTTGCAGGGAATGAGCTGCGGCTTACTGCGAGCGATCTGGAAATCTCGATGACGGTCGCACTGCAGGTCGGCGGAGAAGAAGACGGGAGAGTGGCCGTAACGTGAAAAAGCTCAACGAGACGCTCCGCGCGCTGCCGGGCACGGACATCATGTTCACTGCCGACGAATCGAGTCACCGACTCGCCCTGAAGACGGACCAGGGTGAATACAAGATGGCGGGGGAAAGTGCCTCGAACTTCCCCGAAGCCGAAGGCATACAGGAGGAGTTTTCCCTGCAGCTCGAAACGGACCTGCTGCGCAGCATCATCGCACGCACCGTTTATGCCGTATCGACCGACGATCTCCGGCCCTCGATGATGGGCGTGCTCTTCCAGTGGAAAGGCGAGGAATTCTACGCGGTCGCCACAGACGGCCATCGCCTCGTGCGCATCAAGCATGCCGGGGTACTGGCAGAGGCGAACACCGAGGGGAATCGCGACGTGATCATTCCGGCCAAGGCGCTGAACATCGTTTCGAAATCCCTCGGCGACGGCGAGGTCACCGTTGTCTTCGGCAGGAGCAACGTGCGCTTCACCTTCGGGGAGATGACGCTGATCAGTCGCATCATCGACGAGCGCTACCCGAATTACGAAAGCGTCATTCCGCTCGAGAATGACAAGGAGCTGACGGTCAGCCGGAGCGCGCTGATCGCCGCCGTGCAGCGCTGCTCGATTTTTTCGAACGCCATCACCAATCAGATCCGCTTCTCGGTTTCGAAAGAGGAGCTTCG
>JAVVFP010000667.1:0-1752 GCA_032250495.1 Bacteroidota bacterium
CTGCGCAGCGTGCGCGGTGCCCGCCTCGAAACGCAGCTCGACCGCCTGTCCCCGACAGATGCGGCGGCCCCGCTGCTGCTCGAAGAGTGGCTGCGGCTCACGGCGCGGGACGGTGAGGGACGCGTCCGGGCGCGGACACGGATCAGGGATTTCCCCCGGCAGGCGATGCACGTGGAACTGCTGCTGCTCGCCGGCTCGGTGCTGTACGCGGAAGGCGATGCCGCCGAGGCTGCACTGTATTTCCGCGAGGCGGAAGCAAAAACGGCGGACCGCATGGTCCGCCGTGATATCGAGGAATGGCTGGCGCGCTGTCGTTTTTTACTTCAGGACGAACACGTGCAGTGAGTCGGTGAAGACGTCCAGGCGTTCGACGCTGGCGATGCCGTTGTCGGCCGGGGAGAAGCGCGGCATGATGTTCTGCGGACCGATGCGTGTGAGCGGCGTGCCTTCCATCGTGGCGATCCATGTGTCGCCCGTCCCCGTTTCATACACCATACTGCCGCGTGAACCGGAAACATCCATGTCCACCACGCTGCCGAAGACCAGCTGCCGCGCCGCGCCGGCGTCCAGGTCGAAGCGGTGCAGTCCCCCCGCGTCGCGGGCGAACAGTCGCCGTCCCTGGTTGCCGGAGACGTACATCAGCCGCTGCTGCCAGGGATTGGGGGAGGTGAACGGGGTGGTGGTGAAGGTGTTGAGCAGGTCCGCGTTGAAATCGTATTCCCGCACCGTCCCGTCATCGTAGCGCACGGCCGCGGAGCGCTGTCCGGTGAGCGTGAGCGCGATGACCGCGCTTCCGGACTCGATGTCGGCCATGGTGAATTCCGTCTCCACCGTCCAGCTCGCGGCGTCGTAGGTAGTGAGGTTCAGCGAATAGTCGCCGACCGCACCCCCGATCCAGACGAAGGAATTCCCGGTATTGCTGAAGTCCATGAGTACGGGACTGCCGCCTTCGGCGGGAAGGTAATCCAGCAGCAGGCTGCCGTTGAGGTCATAGAAGCGGATGTGTCCCTCCTGCACGAACGCCAGGGCCGTGCCCGAAGGATCGAAGGAGTACAGGGCGTGCACGGTGGCGACGTCCGGCATCGATACCGTACGCAGCGTCCGCGACGAGAAATCCATGACGGCCAGGTCGCCCCAGTTCGCGGAGACCGGTGCCACGTCGCTCACCAGGCCGGTGCCTTCCTGCACGAAACCGGCGACGATGGTACTGCCGTCCGGTGTCCAGACGGGATTGAAATAATGCGTCATGGTCGCGGGATCGTCTTCGGAGCACGCGGAAAACGCGACGGCCACGAGCAGAAGAGGGAGGATATTTCGGAGTTTTGTCATGCGCGTCAGGATTCTGTTGGTGGAATATGGTACGGTGTTGCGTCCCTCCGTGCCACGTTCATTAGAACACGGTATATCCGGGGAAAGTTACGCATCGCGGACAATATGCATGGGGAAAAAATCCGGTGCTGTCAGCGCGGTGACAGGAGCGCCGCTGACCCGCCGTGCGCAGTCCTCCGCGGTGTTTTTCGCGTGAAAGAGGCCGAACACCGAGGATCCGCTGCCGCTCATCAGGGCGCCGGCGGCACCGCAGTCGAGCATGTGATCGCGCAGCGCGCGTATGGCCGGATGCCGCTCCATCACCACGTCCTCGAAATCGTTGTGCAGCACCGTGGCCAGCGCCGCGGCGTCATCCGGCAGCTTCTCGAGCGCCGCGCGCAGTTCCGGCTCCGGCCGCCGGGGTCGGGGACGCAGGCTGGCGTA
>JAVVFP010000075.1:0-1540 GCA_032250495.1 Bacteroidota bacterium
CCCTCTGAAGGACGCGGCGTCATGGAAGTATACCGCCTGATCAGCGAGGCGCTGACCGCGGGACTCAAACTCCTCGTCCCTGAAATCGACATCGCGAAAGCACAACCGGATTTCCAGAAACTGTACCGGGAGCCGGGCAGCATACCCTGCTTCTCGAGCAGCGCCCGCTATGAAATCGAGTTCGGCGGCAAAAAACTGGTCGGCAGCGCTCAGCGCCGCATCGGCAGTGCCGTCCTGCAACATGGCTCCATTCTCATCGGTGAGGCGCATCTCGGCCTGGCCGACTATCTCGCCGTCAGCGACGAGGTCAGGGAACAGCTCCGCGCGGACATGCGGCGGCATACCATCACGCTGCAGGACATCATGCAGCGCCCGGTGGGACGAGACGAAGTGCGCGACGCCGTACGCAGAGGTTTCGAACAGGCGTGGGAGACGCATTTTTCAACTTTGCACGATAATGAGTACATTCATCTGGACGAAGAGCGCGAGGAATGAGCACGGAAACTCCACAGACCAACAAGCGCGTCACGACGCGTACCCTTCAGGAAATGAAGGACGCAGGCGTACCCATCGCCTGCCTGACCGCGTATGACTTCCTCACCGCGCGCCTGCTCGACGACGCGGGCATCGACCTCATCCTCGTCGGCGATTCCGTCAGCAACGTCTTCCAGGGCAATCCCACCACCCTGCCCGTCACTCTCGACGAAATGATTTATCACACCAAGGCCGTCAGCCGCATCGTGCGCCGGGCCATGGTCATCACCGACCTCCCCTTCATGTCCTACCAGGTCACCACCGAAGAAGCGTTTCGCAGTGCGGGACGCGTCATGAAGGAGACGCTGGCACATGGGGTCAAGGTGGAGGGCGGCCGTCGTGTCGCCAAGGTGGTGGAAAAAATTTCCGGCGAAGGAATTCCCACCATGGGCCATATCGGCCTCATGCCGCAGTCCATTCTCAAGTTCGGGGGCTACCGGCCCCGGGGCACCTCGGAAGCGGAAGCGGAAGAGCTGGTCGACGATGCCCTGGCGCTGCAGGAAGCGGGGGCCTTCGCCATCGTTCTCGAAAAAATTCCCGCAACGCTGGGAACTCGTATCACGGAAAGCATCTCCATTCCCACCATCGGAATCGGCGCCGGCGCACAGTGCAGCGGACAGATACTGGTTACCCACGACATGCTCGGACTGTTCGAGGACTTCCGTCCCCGTTTCGTCCGTCGCTACGCGGCGCTGGCGGATGCCATGGACGAGGCCTTCCGGCAGTACATACAGGATGTGAAAGGCGGTCATTTTCCCAATGAATCGGAGAGCTACTAAATGGACAGCGAACAGGTAGCAGCGATCAAGCAGCAGCTGAAGGACGAGGGGTACAACATCTACGTGTACAGCTATCCCGGAGGGATGTGCTTTCCACCCCACCTGCACGAACATGACACGATTCATATCGTGCTGAGCGGCGCCATGAAAATTTCCATGGACGACACCGACTACATTCTCAAGCCGGGTGAGCGCTTCGTGGTCCCCGCCGCGAAAATGCATACCGC
>JAVVFP010000075.1:1550-10001 GCA_032250495.1 Bacteroidota bacterium
GCCGAGGTGCTCGGCGAAATGCCCGTGGTCATTCTTGACGCAACTCCACCGAAAGGATAACCGTGACCGCATCCCGTCCAGCCGCCCTCCCGCATCCCCGCGCCTTCAAGCTCGAGGAAAACCGCGAACTGCGCATCACATGGTCCGACGGACATATCACCCGCTTCCCCCTGCAGATCTTCCGCGATGAATGTCCCTGCGCCGAATGCTCCGGAGAATCCGATATCTTCGGTGACGTCAAAATGCCACTGCAGCTCCCGATCGCGCGCCCGGGGAAATATGACCTGAAAAGCCTGACACCGGTCGGCAATTATGCCGTGGCCGCCGTCTGGGGCGACGGACATGACAGCGGCATTTACTCCTGGGAATATCTCCTCCGCATGGAGTCGAAACAAGCCGCCTCCTCGAACGCCCCGTCCGATCCCGCCGACAACTGACCCCGTCCATGCCCTGCATCGCCCTGACCAGCACGCGTCCCGAAGAGCACGGAAACTACGTGCGCTGGCTGCGCCGTCTCGCGCCCGACGCGGATGTCCGCTACATCACGCACAGCGAGGACGCTGTCGCGGCACTCGGCACCTGTGATGGACTGCTGCTGCCCGGCGGTGGAGACCCGGATCCGCTTCTCTACGGGCATGAGGAGTTGCGTCCCCTCTGCAGCATCGACCACGTGCGCGATACGTTGGAACTGGCCGCCATCCGTCACGCCATCGGGATCGGGCTTCCCCTGCTCGGCATCTGCCGGGGCCTGCAAATCATGAACGTGGCACTGGGAGGGACGCTGATCGCCGACCTGCCGCGGGCCGGATACGATGGACATCACCGTATCACGGACGAGGACCGTGTGCACGACGTGCGTTTCGAAGCCGGCTCCATGCTGGAAGCGATAACCGGGGAACGGCAGGGCTGGGTCAACAGCGCCCATCACCAGGGAGTGGACATCGTTGCGCCGCGTCTGGCGGTGAGCGCCCGGAGCGCGGACGGACTCCCTGAAGCCCTTGAATGGAAAACTCCGGCCGGCAAACCCTTCCTCCTCTGCCTGCACTGGCATCCCGAACGTCTCCCCGATGCACATCCCCTCGCCGACTGCATCGGAAAAGCCTTCCTCACAGCCGCCGGCTGCTAGTTTTTCAAATCCTCGAGCAGCTCCCGCGCTTCCAGGATGCGCCGGTCGTCCCCAAGCGCACCGAGCGGCATCACCACCGCCTTGCGCAGCTGCGCGCGCGCCTCCCCCTCCCTGTCCATCGCGATCAGCGTCTTGGCCAGTTCCACGCGGGGCATGATCTGTCCGGGCTGCAGGTGAACGGCTTTCGTCAGCAGGCGATGCGATTCCTCGAGACTGGCGTCCGGGAGTCCGCCGTACACCGCGTCGAGCAGCAGTTTCAACGCCCAGTTGAGGGATGCCACTTCCCGATGCCAGATGCCCAGCACCAGCAAGGCCACGGAGTTCTCCGCGTCCAGTTCCAGCGCGCGCAGCGCGTACTGCCGCACCTTCCGGCTGAGATCGATTTTATCATCATTGGACGCGATGAGGGACAGCTGTCCGTACGCGATCGCATAGGAAACCTGTACCATGGCGGAACGCGGGACTGCCGCATCGGCACGATCGGCGTAGCGAAGCGCACGTTCGACCAGCTTCTTCGCTCGCACTTCGTCCGATTCGCCCGCGGCCATCTCGGTATGCAACTGGGATAACCTCCAGAGCACTTCCCCGCGTGCGGGAGCGATACGCTCCGCCTGGCGGTAATGCTGCAGCGCGGCATCGATATTCAATGCCGCCTGGGCGCTGTCCCCTCGTGCCAGCGCTGTTTCAAAGGTCTGTGCGGCCGCGGGAGCCGAGGAAATGTAAAGGAAGAGGAAAAGGAAGGTTGTGCGCATGACCAGTCTGCAGTGCGTGGGAAGCTGTTCTGACACAACAAATATACTGCGCGGAGGTTTCCCGCTCGGCGCGAAACAGACATGATTTTCGCATGGCGCGTTTGTGCATTTCTCGAGCATTTTTACGATATTTGTCCTCTATTTTATCGCCTAACACCATCCAGCTCTCCATCGCCTTCCGTGCGAGGAACGATGCTGGCACACTTTACTGAAGGAGCATCCATGAAACCGCTTTTTATAAAACCAGGACCGGGCGCACGCCGTCTCGGTCTGTATCTATGTACCATCCTCTTGTTGCCTTTCCTGGCAGGGGCGCAGACCACGGTCGCGGAATGGGATTTCAACGGTCAGGCGGGGACACCCTCGACATCGATCCCCGCGAACGCCGCAAGCGCCATCGCTGTCGGCGGCGGGGTGGGGAGTATCAGTTTCACGAGCGTCGGCGGTCCCAATGGCAGTTACGCCTACGCCAGCGGCTGGGCAAACGGGGCAGGGAGCAAGCACTGGATCGTCACTATTTCCACCGTGGGATACGGAACGCTCACGCTTTCGTCGAAGCAGTGGAGCGAGTACCAGTTTTTCAATTCCCAGGGACCACGGGATTTCAAGGTGCAGTACAGCACCAATGGCACAACGTGGACGGACGTGCCCAACAGCGCGATTTCGATGACGGTGACGAACCAGTTCATGAAAAAGGACAGCCTCGTCAACGTCGCTCTGCCGAGCGCGTGTGACAACCAGGCCACGCTGTCGCTGCGTTGGATCATGACCAGCAACACCGGAGGCAACGGCAGTGACCCGGTCAGCGGCGGTCAGAACTGGATCGATGACATTTCAATCGTCGGCCAGTCCCAGAGCAACACACCGCCGACGATCTCGGCCATCGCCAACCAGGTGACGAATGAGGACACACCGGCAGGTCCGGTCGCATTTACCATCGGTGACGGCCAGACCGCGGCATCCGCGCTCACGGTGACGGCGACCTCGTCGAATACGGCACTCGTGCCGGCCTCGGGGATCGTAACGGGCGGCTCCGGCGCGAACCGCAGCATCACCCTGACTCCCACGGCCGACCAGTCCGGTACGACGACGATCACTGTGACGGTGAGTGACGGGACACTGAGCGCCGCCGAGGCCTTCGACCTGCAGGTGCTGCCGGTCAACGACGCGCCGGTGCTCGCGAATATCGAGGCCGGCAGCGTCAATTTCACCGAGGACGGTCCCGCGATTGGCCTGACTTCAACGATCACCGTCAGCGACATCGACGATGCGGCGATGGAAAGCGCCACCGTAGCGATCACAGGAGGATTCGTCGCCTCCGAAGACCTTCTCCTGTTCACGAACACGGCGACGATCACCGGCAGTTTCAGTGGCGGAGTGCTGACGCTGACGGGGACGGACAGCAAGGCGGCATACGAGACCGCACTGCGCAGCGTGCAGTACCGAAACAGCAACAGCATTCTGCCGAACACCAAGCCACGCACCGTGCGTTTTACGGTCCATGACGGCAACATCGCGAGCAATGCGCTCACACGGACGATCACGGTGACCGAAGTCAACGATCCGCCCACCGCGGTGGCCGGACCGGACCAGACGGAGACCTGTGTGCTGCCCTCCGGCACCCTCGTCTCGTTCGACGGCAGCGCGTCCTTCGATCCGGAGAAGGACAAACTCAGCTACAGCTGGGCCGTGAACGGTAACGCTTTCGCCGCCACCGCGACAGCCGGCACGACACTGACACCCGGAGTGTACACGGTGACGCTCTCCGTGGATGACGGCCGGGGAGGAGTCGACAGAGACACCCTCATCGTGACGCTCGTACCGGATACCACTCCCCCGACCCTGACAGTCCCGCCCGATATGACCTTCATTACAGATCCCGGCGTGTGCACGTTCACGGATCCCGGCAGCGCGATCGGAAAGGCCAGTGCAGTGGACGACTGTCCCTACCCGGTGGTCATCACCAGCAATGCACCCGGTGTGTACCAGAAAGGCGTGACACTCGTGACATGGACGGCGACGGACGCATCGGGGAACGCAACCAGCGCGTCGCAGTCCATCACCGTCGTCGACAAGGAAGCGCCTGTCATTCACGCGTGTCCCGCGGACGTCACCGTCGAGGGCGATACGCAGAACGAGGGACTGGTCCCGGATCTGACCTGGCAGCTCATCGCGGCCGACAACTGCACCCTGCCCGTGAAGCTCGCGATCACGCAAAACCCCATCGACGGCACCGTCGTGGGAAGCGGCACGCACACCATCACCTTCACGGTCACGGACGAGAGCGGAAACGTCAGCAACTGCACGGCAGACTTTACCGTGGTGCCGCGTGTGGAAATCGATCCCGTGACTCCTGCGACCGTCATCTCTTCAACCTGCAAGCAGCCGGTCATCGTCACGCGATCAGTCACCATCAATAACAGCGGCGGAAATTTCGCCGGCGGCAAACTCGCCTGGGACGCCTCCACGTCGGCACAGGAGATCACGCTGCTCAATGCGAGCGGTGTCGAAGGTGAGGATCTCGTCTTCACCGTGGATCCGCGCTACCTCACCGGAAGCACGCATACGCGATCGATCATGGTCACCGGCTATAATTCGATCTCCCTCGCCGCGGCCATCAACAGTCCCTATACATTCACGGTGACGATACAGATCGAGCCACAGGGGACGGTTACCGTGACCAGAGCGGTCGGCAGCAGCTGGACACCCTTCACCAATAGCGCGGGACATACCATCGCCGAGGTAAAGAGCAACGCGGGCCCCATCGGCAGTTTCACCGTCAGCATGCAGCCCTGCACCCTGCCTCGCGTGCTCCAACGCATCCGATACGTGCGCAGGACTTTCGCATTGAGCAGTTCCGCGTCCAACCCCGACGTCGACGTGCGACTCCATTACACGAACACCGAGGCCACGCCGCTGGTCAGCGAGCCGGGCTCCCTGACCATCTGGCATCGTCCCCTGAACCTCTACGTGGATCTCGGCGGCAGTTCACAGGTATTCGGCAACTACGTCGAGACCACCGGGATCACGGATCTGACCGGTCCGTTCGTGCTCGCACACGGCTGGAATCCCCCCGTGGTCACCGTCAACGTCACCGAGGCGGAGTGGGACGATGACGCCTCCTCTGCCCGTATCCGCTGGGCAACGGATCATGATCTCATCGATCCGGTATATGTCGTGGAGCGCCGTCCGGCCGACCGTCCCGACGGCTGGCAGATTGCCGGCAGCGTGGAAGCAGGAAGTCTGCCACAGGTCGACTTCACCGAAGAAATGACCCGGGGCAGCTACGTGTACCGCATACTCGTGGCGGACGCCTCCGGCGTACTGCGCGCCTCGCAGGACATTCACATCGATGCCTCCACGCCGGCTGCGATGTCGCTGGATCAGAACTACCCGAATCCTTTCAACCCGTCCACCACGATCACGTTCACGCTGGCAATGGCCGGTGACGTGCAGCTGACCGTACATGACGTCCTCGGCCGCGAAGTGGCACGGCCGGCGAACGGCCATCATGCGGCCGGTACGCATCACGTCACGTTCGATGCGGGCGCTCTGCCCGGCGGCATGTACAGTTACACGCTTCGCAGCGGCAAGCGGACGGAAACCCGGCGAATGCAGCTTCTCAAATAACCCTGTCCCACAGGGGATAACGCCGTTCCGCAGCACGCGGGACGGCGTTTTTTATTATCCCACGATCAGCGCGTGGGGCTGGTCCGTCGCCACGCGCTGCGGCAATTCGCGCGGAATAACACAATTCTCACCTTCATGTATCCCCTGCCTCCCTATGCTCGCATTTGATATTTCCGTATCTTTGAAAGATAGCGTGAATTTCGGCGAACCATGGACGCGGGGGAGACGCCGGCTGCAGACACGAAAACCTGATACTGTCCATACACCTTTGAACTTTTACTTGGAGGACCTTCATGGCCAAATCCAAAGCAAAAAAACCGGCATCGGCTCCGCGCGGCAAGAAGTACGTGTACTTCTTCGGCGGGAACAAGGCCGACGGAAAAGCCGACATGAAAAACCTGCTCGGAGGCAAGGGCGCGAACCTTGCGGAAATGGTGAACATCGGTCTGCCCGTCCCCGCCGGTTTTACCATCACCACCGAAGTCTGCACCTATTTCTACGACAACAAGCTCACCTACCCCAAGCAGCTCAAGGACCAGGTGGCGAAAGCAATGCGCAAGGTCGAGCGTGACATGAAGGCGAAGTTCGGCGACGCGAAGAACCCGCTGCTTCTCTCGGTACGCTCCGGCGCCCGCGCTTCCATGCCCGGGATGATGGACACCATTCTCAATCTCGGTCTCAACGACACGACGGTGCAGGGACTGATCAAGCGCTCGGGCAACGAGCGTTTCGCATACGACTCCTACCGTCGCTTCGTGCAGATGTACGGCGACGTGGTGCTCGATCTCAAGCCCAAGACCAAGGACGATATCGATCCCTTCGAGGAGATCCTCGAGGCCAAGAAGGAAGCCCGCGGCGTGAAACTGGACATCGAGCTCACCGCCGAAGATCTCAAGGAACTGGTCGCCGAGTTCAAGGCAGCCATCAAACGCGAAACCGGCAGGAACTTCCCGGACGATCCGCAGGAACAGCTCTGGGGCGCGGTCGGTGCGGTGTTCAGCTCGTGGAACAATCCCCGCGCGAACGTCTACCGCAAGCTCAACGGCATTCCCGACGAATGGGGTACCGCCGTCAACGTGCAGTCCATGGTCTTCGGGAACATGGGTGCGGAGTCCGGCACCGGCGTGGCCTTCACGCGCGATGCCGCCACGGGCGAGAACTATTTCTACGGTGAGTTCCTCATGGATGCGCAGGGCGAAGACGTCGTCGCCGGTACGCGCACCCCGCTGCCCATCATCCAGCTCAAGGATAAGGATCCCAAGGCGCACAAGCAGCTGATGGACATTCGCAAGAAGCTCGAAAAGCATTACCGCGAGATGATGGACATCGAGTTCACCATCCAGGACGGCGAGCTCTACATGCTGCAGTGCCGCGTCGGCAAGCGCACGGCCTTTGCGGCCATCAAGATCGCGGTGGACATGGTGAAGGAAAAACTGATCTCGCAGGATGAGGCGCTGCTGCGCATCGAACCCGATCAGCTCAACCAGCTGCTGCGCCCGATCTTCGATCTCAAGGAGAAGCAGTCCGCCATCGACAGCGACCAGCTGCTGACCAAGGGACTCAATGCCGGTCCGGGCGCCGCCTCCGGCCGCGTGGCCTTCAACGCAGAGGACGCCGTGCAGTTCGCCAAGTACGGCGACCCCGTCATCCTCGTCCGCATCGAGACCTCCCCCGAGGATATCGAGGGCATGAACGCCAGTGAGGGTATTCTCACCGCGCGCGGCGGCATGACCTCGCACGCGGCCCTCGTCGCCCGCCAGATGGGCAAGGTCTGCGTCGCCGGCTGCGATGCGCTGAAAATCGACTACAGGAAGCGCGAGATGCGCATCGAGGGACGCAAGGAAGTCGTGCACGAAGGCGACTATATCTCCATCGACGGCAGCACGGGCGAAGTGCTCATGGGCAACATCCCCACCAGGCCCAGCGAGGTTCTGCAGGTGCTCGTCGACAAGACGCTCAAGTCCGCCGACGCACCGGTGTACAGGATGTACGACCGCATCATGAAATGGGCCGACAAGGCGCGGCAGATCAACATCCGCACGAACGCCGATCAGCCCGACCAGAGCGAAAATGCCGTCGCCTTCGGTGCCGAGGGGATCGGCCTGACCCGCACCGAACACATGTTCTTCGGTGAAGGCAAAATCGGTCCCATGCGCGAGATGATCCTGGCAGAGGACGTCGAAGGCCGCCGTAAGGCGCTCGCCAAACTGCTCCCCCTGCAGCGCAAGGACTTCGAAGGCATTTTCAAGGCCATGGGCAAGCGTCCGGTGACCATTCGCACCATCGATCCGCCGCTGCACGAGTTCCTCCCCCACGATGAGAAGGAACAGAAGGAAATCGCGGCCGAGCTCGGTATTTCCCCTGCGAAAGTGAAAGAACGCGTCGAAGCGCTGCACGAATTCAATCCCATGCTCGGCTTCCGTGGCTGCCGCCTCGGCATCATGTACCCGGAAATCACCGAGATGCAGGCGCGCGCCGTTTTCGAGGCCTGCGCAAACGTCCGCAAGAAGGGCATCAAGGCCTTCCCCGAAATCATGATCCCGCTCGTCGGCAATGTCGTCGAACTCAAACTGCAGGAGCAGATCGTGCGCCGCGTCGCCGACGAGGTGATGAAGGCCAAGAAAATCAAGTTCGACTACCTGGTCGGCACGATGATAGAGATTCCCCGCGGCGCCATTACCGCCGAGGAAATCGCCGAGGTCGCCGAGTTCTTCTCCTTCGGCACCAACGACCTGACGCAGACCACGCTCGGTGTCAGCCGCGACGACGCCGGTCGCTTCCTGCCCGCGTACGTACAGCACGACATCTACGCCCGCGATCCCTTCGAGAGCATCGACCAGAAGGGCGTCGGCTTCCTGATGAAGCATGCCGTCGCCGAAGGCCGCAAGTCGCGTCCCGACATCAAGCTCGGCATCTGCGGCGAGCACGGCGGTGAACCCGCCT